>JAWOJA010000032.1:0-10459 GCA_046484345.1 Kiritimatiellia bacterium | reverse complement strand
TGAACTTCACTACAGGGCACACGCAGGACGCCAACTGATGAAGCCATTACAAATAGATCAGCCCCAGCTGTTTCAGGTGCTGGTAATAGCTTCGCCCTTTCGGGGGACGATAGGGGCGCTGGCTGCGCCGACGCAAGTGACCGATCAGACGGCTTCCAACATACCAGTTCATCGCCCGCAGCGCACGGCGTGGATAGCCAAAGGAAAAGTAGGCCGCCCACCCGCGCTGCTGCCGGTTGACCCGCTCGATCAGCCGTGTCACCGGCACCATGGCCTGCCTGCGGCTGATCGTTTGGCGAAGCTTTTCCCGATGTGCGCTAAGGGCTTTTCGCGAAGGGGTAATGTTCAGGTACCGATGCTTGCCGCCATTGAGGTCCCGGTCGTAGCGGAACGTGAAGCCCAGAAAGTCCATGCTGCCGCCAGGCTCTCGAAGGTCGACCACCTGTGTCTTATCCCGGTTGAGCTCAAGGTCCAGCCAGGACTCGATGGTGATATTGTTAAATTGCGACACCACAACAACTGTTGGATTTTAGGAAATATTTTCATTTGGTGCAAGGAGTATTCTCGACCAGAATCTCCCCCTTTCCTTTTGGGCGGACTTCCTTTATACTTTCGCCCCGCAAAGAAAGGACCTCCATGGCCGGCGAATACGTCTTCAATCTTCAGCGACTGACCAAGCAGTATGACAAGCGAACCATCCTGGACGATGTCACCCTCGCCTTCTACTTCGGCGCCCACATCGGCGTCATCGGCTCCAACGGCTCGGGCAAATCCACCCTGCTGCGGATCATGGCCGGTATCGACAGGGAATTCATGGGCGACTGCCAGCTCGCCAAAAACGTGCGCGTCGGATTCCTGCCCCAGGAGCCGCAGCTCGATCCCGCCAAAACCGTCATGGAATCCGTGGAGGAAGGCGTCGCCGCCTCGCGCGCCATCGTCGACCGCTACAACGCCGTGTGCGACAAGCTGGGCGAAAAACTCTCCGCCGAAGAAACCGAAAAGCTCAACGACGAACTCGGCCGGCTGCAGGACACCATCGACGCCAACGACCTGTGGGAACTCGACCACCTCGTCGAGCAGGCCATGGAAGCGCTCCGCCTTCCGCCGTCCGAAGCCAACGTGGCCACCCTCTCGGGCGGCGAGCGCCGCCGCGTGGCCCTCTGCCGCCTGCTGATCTCCAATCCCGACGTCCTGCTTCTCGACGAGCCCACCAACCATCTGGACGCCGAATCCGTGGCCTGGATCGAGACCTACCTCAAGAAGTTCGCCGGCACCCTGGTGGTGGTGACCCACGACCGCTATTTCCTGAACAACGTCACCGAGTGGATCCTCGAGCTCGACGGCGGGCGGGCCTACCCCTACAAGGGCAACTACGAAAGCTGGCTGGAACAGAAGCAGCAGCTCATGTCCCGCGACCTCAAGCAGGCCGAATCGCGCCGCAAGCTCCTCGAGCAGGAACTTTCCTGGGTCCGCACCAATCCCTCCGGCCGCCGCGCCAAAAGCAAGGCCCGCCTCTCCCACTACGAAGAGCTCCAAAACCAGCAGATCGATACCCGCGAGGAAGAGTTGCGCATCCAGATCCCGCCGGGCCCGCGTTTGGGCGACCTCGTGGTCCGCGCCGAAAAGCTCTCCATGGCGTTCGACGAGCGGTTGCTCTTCGAGGAGGTCAACTTCAACCTGCCCCGCGGCGGCATCGTGGGCGTGATCGGCGGCAACGGCGCCGGCAAGACGACCCTGTTCAAGCTCATCACCCAGCAGCTCAAGGCCACCGCCGGCTCGCTCACCGTGGGCTCGACCGTGGTCGTTTCCATGGTAGATCAGACCCGCGACGCGCTGAATCCCAACCACACGGTTTATGAGGAAATCACCGGCGGCGCGGAAACCGTCAGCCTGGCCGGCCGCGACATGAACGGCCGCGCCTACTGCAGCCGCTTCAACTTCAAGGGCTCGGACCAGCAGAAACGCGTCGGCCAGATCTCCGGCGGCGAACGCAACCGCGTCCACCTGGCCAAGTTGCTCAAGAGCGGCGGCAACCTGCTGCTGCTCGACGAGCCGACCAACGACCTGGACGTCTCCACGCTCCGCTCGCTCGAGGAAGGCATCCTCAGCTTCAGCGGCTGCGCGATGGTCATCAGCCATGACCGCTGGTTCCTTGACCGCGTGGCCACCCACATCCTGGCGTTCGAAGGCGACAGCAAGGTCGCCTGGTTCGAAGGCAACTACCAGGACTACCACGAACAGCGCCGCAAACTGCTGGGCGACGCCGCCGACCGCCCCACCCGCATCCGCTTCCGCCCCATTCATCACGGATAAAACCGCCGCCTCCATTCAGCGCACCTGTCTTACGCTTGTTCAAACATTATTGTCAAAATTCATTTTTCAGCAAACAATAATGTCTAACATTGATTTTTGCCATTCTGTCGTATCTCCTTGATATACATTCGCTTACACGTTTCAGACCGGGTTGGCATGCCGCATGCTAAAGCATACAGCAGTTTAAACCAACCAGGGAGAACGGCGATGCGAAAGAGAATCGGATGGATGACACTGGCGGCAGCGGGAATGATGGCGGCGGGGCTGGACGTGCGAGGAGCGGACGTGTCGGCGGACCTGCCGATTCTTTCCGCCTATGTGTGGCGCGGACAGGTGTTGAACGATGAGGCGGTCATTCAGCCCGCGTTGAACGTGGTGACTGGCGGCTGGGGCGTGAACGTGTGGGGCAATTTCAACGCGACCGACCGGGTGACGGGCGATGCGGATTTTTCGGAGATCGACCTGACGCTCTCCTACGGCGGCCGGCTGGGGCCGGCGGCCTATGGTGTCGGCGTGATTGAATATCTCTTCCCCAACACGGACTATGCCAGCACGCGGGAAATCTACGTGAGCCTGAGCCTGCCGGACGCGCCGGTGGTTCCAACCCTCTCCGTGTACCGCGACGTGGAGGAGGCCGACGGGTTTTACGCCTCGTTCGCGCTTTCGAAAACATACAAAATTGGGGACAAGACAACCCTGGGACTGAGCGCCTCGCTGGGCGCCGGGGACGAGGACTACAACGCCTTCTACTTCGGCGTGGACGATGCCGCCCTGAACGATGTGAACGCGGGCGCCACCCTGTCGTTCGCCCTGTCGGACACGGTGACCCTCGTGCCCGGCGTCCAGTACACCTGGCTGCCCGACCCGGACATCCGGGACGGGGCCGAGGCCCTGTATTTCGATACGGAACAACTGACGGGCAGCTTGAAGCTGACCCTCATTTTTTGACCGTCCTGTACGCGACCATCCGGGCACCCAGTGCTGGGTGCGGCGTTTCGGTGAAATACAGGTCGGGCGTATCGTGGGAACCAAACCGACACGCAACCGTTAATGCGTAATCTGCTATGCGGCGTCGTAGGAACTTCGCCCTCCGCTAGCGATGGCCGTTTGCCCTGCCTTTACGCTTGCCCGTTGCGCCCGCACCCGCTATCTTATTAGGATATGTCACGCCTTAATCAAGCCCTCGCCTTCATCAAACCGCACGCCGTCGCCAACCCGGCGGCGCTCGCCTTCATCACGGCCGCCTTTGCCAAGTCCGGCATCCGGGTCACACACCGGTCGGAAATGAGCGGCCGCCAGGTCGATGCCTCCGGCGCCATCGACAAGCACTACGCCGTCAACGCCCGCGTGGGAACCATCGCCCAGCCCGGCGAGCTGTTCGTCAGCCCGCAGGCCCGCACCCGTTTCCAGGAGCTTTATAACGAAACCTGGGAATCCGCCCTCCAGGCCGGCCGCATCCTGAGCGGCCTGAGCGCCCAGAAAAAGCTCGGCCTTACGGGCGAGGCGCTCAACTCCCTCTGGGCCAAACAAAAGGCGCAAAAACTGGCCGGCGGCCTCTATGTCGTCTTTCTGCCCGAGGCGCAGGCCTACGTGATGAACGGCTTCTATCCCTCCATTCGCGAAATCTTCACCGCCCCCGCCGCCGTTCTCAAAATCATGGTCGTGGAATTCGACGCCGACCGCCTGCCCTGGAAAAACTTCCGTGCCAACGTGATCGGCGCCACCAACCCCGCGGCCGCCGACCCCAACTCCATCCGCGGCGGCCTTTTCGCCCGCCAGCAGGAAACCGGCCTAGCCGTCTCCTACCGCGAAAATGTCATCCACGCCAGCGCCTCCCCCTTCGAGGCCCTCACCGAGAAGCAGCTCTGGCTCCCCGATTTGCCGCTGCAAGACGACCCGCTCTGGTCGATCCTCAAGCCCGCCGGCATCCGCCTCAACCAGCTTTCCCGCTGGCGGGACGAGAACCCCGTGGTGACGATCGACGGTAAAACAGGACCCCTGGTCGAATCGCTGGAAGACCTGGATACGGACGTGCTGGCCGCCCGCCTGCTGGAACTGGTGAAAACCCGCGCTCCATGAATCCCGAAGCCATACGCCGCCTCGACCTGATCATCGGCAAGCCGGTCTGCGCCGCGCTCACCGCCGTCGAGGCCGTGCGGCGGCGGCTTCGCGCCCACAAACCCTACACCCCGCCCAACCGCATCCTGTTCGTCAAGCTGATCGAAATGGGCTCCTCCGTGCTCGCCAGCAGCGCGTTCGACGAAGGCATCCGCCAGGTGGGCCGCTCCAATATTTTCATCCTGCTCTTCGCGCCCAACCGCCCCATCATCGATATCCTGCCCCATTTCCCGCCCGAAAATGTCATCACCCTGCGCGACACCAACCTGACCGTCTTTGCCCTCGACCTGATCGGGGCCTTGCGGCGCATCCGCCGCGAAAAGATCGATGCCGCCGTTGACCTGGAGGGCCTCACGCGCTCCTCGGCCATCATCACCTGGCTCACCGGGGCACCCCGCCGCGCGGGCTATCACAACTTCACGGCCGAAGGCCCCTACCGCGGCCGGCTCTTCACCCATGAGCTCAACTACGGCTTCCAACACCACGTCAGCAAAACCTTTCTGGCCTTGACCCGGGCGCTGGCCCATTCGCCGAAAGCCGGGCTGTTGCTCAAGGAAGAGGTCACCCCCCGGCCGTTGCCCCTCTTCTCGCCCACGGAAGAGGAAGTGCGCGCCGTCCGCGAAAAAATCCGCATCCTGGCGGAACGCGAGCCCGCCGGCCCGCTGATCCTGCTGAATCCAAACTGCAGCGACCTGCTGCCGCTGCGCCGCTGGCCGGACGACTACTTCGTGGAACTGGGCCGCCGGTTGCTCGACGAGCGGCCCGACGCCCTGATCATCCTGACCGGCGCCCCAGCCGAACGGGAGGGCGCCGAGGCGCTGGCCGTGCGGATCGACCGGCCCGGCCGCTGCATCTGCCTCGCGGGGAGCACCACGTTGCGCGAAGTGTTCACCCTCTACACGCTGGCGCAGGTGCTGGTGACGAACGACAGCGGCCCGGGCCATTTCGCCTCCCTCACGCCCATCGGCGAGGTGGTGCTCTTCGGCCCCGAAACGCCGCTGCTCTACGGCCCCCTGGGCGCCCGCAAAATCGCCGTCACCTCCGGGCTGGCCTGCAGCCCCTGCGTGAATATGTTAAACCACCGCTTCTCGCCGTGCCGGGAAGCGAAATGCATGAAAATAATAACCCCCGAAATCGTGCTGGGACACGTCCGTGCGCTTCTGGACACCCCCGCGCCCCAGCCAACACCATCATGAAGAACCACCGGGCCGCCTCATCCGTTTTCAACCTGCTCCTGCCGGCCTGCGCGGCATGCCTCCTGACCGCCTGCGCGGGCTGCGCCACTTTCAACAACGACCCGATCCCCGAGCAGGTCGTGCGGATCATCGATCCCGTCCATTTCGATGTGAACGGCGAAATCTTCGCTCCCGACGATCTTCCCAAGGCCCTGAAGCGGGCCGGCGCCGGGGAGGACACCAAAATATCGCTCCAGTTGCCGCCCGGAACCGCGCCCAATGCGTATGTCATGGTCTATGCGAATGTTCGCGAGGCCGGTTTCCGCCAGGTGATTTTCACCCATCCGCGCGAGGCCACGGCCACCGTCAAACCGGCGGCTGCGCCGACGCCGAAGCCCGCCCGCAAGGCGTCGCCCGTCCGGACCCTGCGCCGGAAATAAAACACACACCGCCCGGCATCTTTACGGAACGTTCAGGGTGTCGATCAAAATCCGGCCGATATCCGTGTTGTCCACGTAGTCGCCCCGCAACGGGTCCGTGCCCTTGACCCGGGAGGCGAAGCGGTCGGAATACCAACCCTTTGCGAAAAGAGGAACAAGCTGGTTGGTGTGCCCCTTGTGACGCCACGTCAGGGCGGGCATTTTGCCCTTTTCGCCCGGCTCCTCGCCCGGTCCCTGCAAATAGCCGGTTTCGTGGTCGGCCGTGACCACCAGAAGGGTCTGCTCCCACCCCCCGTTCGCTTCAACCCATTCGCACACCGCGCGAATGGCGTCGTTGAAGCCCGCCATCTCCTCGATCATCCGGCCGGTCTGGTTATCGTGGCCGGCCCAATCCACGGCGCCTCCCTCGATCATCAGGAAAAATCCGCGGGGTCTGTCGTCCAGCACGTTGAGCGCGGCGCGGGTCATTTCCGCCAGCGTGGGCACGCCCTGCAAGAAAGGGTCGCCGAAAGCCGGGGCTGCGGCCGAATCGGCGGCGTCGATCTTTCCATCGCCGCTCCAATCCTTGCCGGCCACGCGCTCCTGCTGCAGTGTCTTGGCGGCTTTCGCCACGCCCAGCACGCGGGCCGGCACGGCGCCCGTGGCCAGGGCGACAAAGGCGGCCCGGTCTTCCACCAGCGTCCACGGGGCCGCCAGGGCCGTTGCGGGGCCCGCCCCATTCGTTCCTGTTTTAGAGATCTTTTCCCACAAATCGGGGCCGCCCACAAATCCCGCTCCGCGCTTCATCTTGCCGCTTCGGCCGTTCGCGTCATACAGCGGATGGCCGCAACCCATCAGCACGGTCAACGGACTCTTTGTGATCAGCTCTTCCGCGATCACGGCATACTGGCCCCGGTCCTGCAGATGCGCACCAAAGCCCGCCGGAGTGGCATGGCTGAAGGGGACGGATGTGACCAGACCGGCTGCCCGGCCGGACGCCGAAGCCGCCTCCACCACATTCGAGAGGGGCCGATTTGCGGAATCCACCCCCAGGGCGCCGTTGAGGGTTTTGTGGCCGGTGGCCATGGCGGTGGCGGCGGCCGCGGAATCCGTGGCACTCGCTTTGACGTAAGCCGGGTCGGCCGCCGCGAGCTCAGGGTTGTAGCCCTTTCCGTTGGCGGAGAAGGTACTCACGGCCAGTTTGACGGGAAAGGCGTGACAGGCCAGTCCATTGCTCTGCCCCGTTAGATAGAGGGAAGCGGCCCTAAACTGGTTGAAGCCGCCTCCGTCTGAGATCATGAGGATTACATTCTTGGGAGGACGGGAACCGGACGGTTCACTCGCCTGCTCCAGCGCAATGGCCGAAACAAAACCCCACACGATCAGCGCACAGGTGAACGCTTTGGTATTCATTCAATTATTATTGCGCCAGAACAGGCTCACCGCAAGCTAAGCTTCTATAAATATCGCCGGCCGAACGAGTAACGATCAATTGTATTACAAATAAACCTGAAAAATTGTAATTTTCCCCGTTTTGTGGGATACTGCGGCCATCGCTTTTAAACCCTCAACCCTTTTCCGAGATGTATGAAAGACGATTGCACACTTTTTACCCAGGCGCAGTCTCCCAGTCACTGCGGACCGTGTAGCCTCTCCTATTGCCTGCACGTGCTCGGCGTCGACGCGGACCAACACGAGGTGGCCCGCGCCAGCGGCTTGTCCTATTGGGGCCGCTACAAGCGCGGGCATGACGAAACGGACATCCGCCGGGCGGCGGCCCGTTACCGCGCGGATTGCCAATTTGTTCCCTTTCACCGCAAGCATGAGGGCGAAACCTTTTCGGGCCGCCTGCGCCAGCATGTCGCCAAAGGACTGCCGGCCATCCTGCTGGTGAAAGATTTCGAACACTGGGTGGCCGTGATCGGCCACATCGGGGATACCGACACGTTCATCGTCAACGACCCCAATCTCAGCCAGCCCATCTTCAGCCGCTGGTCCGAAAAGGGCCTCCTGAACCACGCCTGGAACGAGGCGGATCCGGAAAAACACCGCGAGCCCTCCCAATACTTCGCCATCCTGCTCAACCGGCGGGACGCCAAGAGCCCGCGCTGGCGCATCACGGACGAATTCCTCAAGCTGTGCGAGACGGGCTCCGGCGAAACCGCCCCCGGCATGACGCAGGATCTCGTGGAAATGGTCAAGCGCGCCTGCAACGGCCGCCTGCCCACCCGCGGGGGCGATTTGCTTTGCGATCTGCTGGCCCGTTACGAGGAAACCGTTGTCCGCAGCGCCTTTCACTGGGTCGGGGGCCGCAACCGCATCTCCATGGGCGATGTGCGCCGCCAGTACCGCGATTACCGCGTCATCGCCGAGGCCGCGGGCCTGCGCGTCCGGCGCCGGGCCAACACCGCCGCCATCGTGGCCCAGCTGACCTCTCTCATGACCACTTTCATCTGGAAGGAGGGGCGCCTGAGCGCCTGAGTCTATGTTTGAAATCGACCAAAAACCCGTTCCCGCCCCGGTCCAGGAAGCCCTGCAAAACGCCCTGGACCTGATTCCCGGAAAGCTGCTGCTGGATTACGCCAGGACGAACATCGAACTGATGAAGGGGCTCTCCCCGCGCCCCGACAGTGTTCCCGTTTTGCGCAAAAGGATCAAGACCCAGCTGGCCGGCAAGCGGCCGCCCGATCCGGTCCTGATGGACCTCGTGCGAGAGGCCAGCCTCTTCGGCCGGTTCATCGTGGTGCTGTCGGACAAGGCGCTGGCCCACGGCTTCGCGGCCTTTTGCGCCTACCTGGGCGAACCCGCCTTCCTGGCCGGGCTGCTGCTCGATCCGCGCGACCCCGTCCGCGCCATGGCGTGGGAGCACCTGCAGAAACACCCGCAGGCCGACGGCTGCCGCGACCTCTCCCCGGAGCAGGCCCGCGCGGTGCTGGAGTCCGATTTCGGCCCCTTTCTCGAGCAGATCGCCACGCTGAAAATCCCCGTCTCCCCCGCGGGCGCGAAGCGGGCGGACCCCGCCGAGCTGGCCGAACTGCGCGAAAAACTGCGCCGCCTCGAGGAACAGCTCAAGCGCGAGGATCGCGCCCTCGAAAAGGACAAGACGGTTCTGTCCCGTGAACGGGAACAACATCGGGTCAAGGCCGAGGAGCTCGAAAACCGGATCCGCGAGCAGAAGGCCAGGACGGCCGAGGCCGAGGCCCGCGCCCGCGCCGCGGAACAGGCGCTGGCGGACACGCAGGGCGACCTGCACCGCCGCCTGCGCGAAGGCGTGGCCGCGGAACTGGCCTCGGAGGCCCGCCGCTGGCTGCTGCCCCTGCGGGAGATGGAATCGATCGCCCGCTCGCCGAAGCCCTCCGCGAACCTGCTCGGCGATGTCCGCGAAGTGCTCAAGCAGCAGGCCGAACGCGATCGGGCCATGGGCACCCGGCACGATCTGCACAAACGCCTCGAAGCCCTGCGCGACGCCCGCGAAAACGTGCGCGAGGCGCTCAAGAACGCCCTCAACCGCCATCCGCGGCTGGGCGAACTGGCCGACACGCTCGACCGCGAAATCGAATCGCTCGGCGCCCTGCTCGGGGAATCGGCCGCTTCGAGCAGCGCGGAAAACGCGCTCCTGACGCGGGTGAACCGGGCCCCGTCGATCGCCGAACTGGAAACGATCCAGGCTTTCCTGGACGGCGATGCCAAGAAATTCAACCTCTTCGCCCCCGGCTTCACGCAGGAGCTGCGCCGGCGCATCACGGACAAGCGGCATCAGCTCTTACAGGGGCTGATCCCGGCCTCCGCGGCGCCCGTGGCTCCCTCGGCCCCGGCGGACCGGCTGCGCTTCAAGCTGGCCCTGCCCGCCCTTCACCTGCTGGTGCTGGTGGACGGCCACAACCTGCTGCTCTCCCGCCCCGACCTGTTCAAGTCGTTTCAGGAAAACGGCGAACCCGGCGCCAAGGCGCGCGAGGAGCTGGCCCGGCGCCTGGCGGCCGGCCTGGCCACGGCCCGCGATTGCGATATCCGGCTTTACTTCGACGGCCCGGAACGGTCGGAAACCGATCTCACGCCGCGGCTGAAAGTCATCTTCTCGGGCGGCGGGGCGAACTCCCAGCGGGCGGATAACGCCATCGTGCAGGATCTGGAATTCTACGCCACCCGCTACGAAGCCTGTTATGTGGTCACCGACGACGCCGAGTTGCTCGCGCGCTGCACCCGCCCGGGCGTCCAGGGCCGCAGCCTCAACCAGCTCGCCGACCTGCTGGCCGATCCGCTCATTTAAGACGGCCGCGTAGAATTCATGCGACCCCACCGATATGGAGTAAACCCCGCATAGACGGCGGCGGCGGCGCGTTCTATCCTTTCCACAGATTCATCAGCGTGATGGAAAGGAGAACGACATGAAAATGCGAACGATTCTGCCGGCCGTCCTGCTTCTGACCCTGTGCG
>JAWOJA010000101.1:0-2518 GCA_046484345.1 Kiritimatiellia bacterium | reverse complement strand
CGCGCCACGCACTTGCGTAAGGAACTGGGCGGCGGCTCGCTCACCGCGCTGCCCATCATCGAAACCGAAGCGCAGAACATTTCCGCCTACATTCCGACCAACCTGATCTCCATCACCGATGGACAGATCTACCTCTCGCCGTCTCTGTTCGAACTGGGCGTACTGCCCGCGGTCGATGTCGGCAAATCCGTTTCACGCGTCGGCGGCAAGGCGCAACGGGCCGCCTACCGCGCGGTGGCCGGCGACCTCAAGCTCGCCTACTCGCAATTTGAAGAACTCGAGACCTTTGCGCGGTTCGGCGCCCGGCTGGATGAAGATAACCGCAAGGTCATCGAGCATGGGCGGCGCATTCGGGCATGCCTCAAGCAGCCGGAATTCGCCCCGGTGTCCATGCCCGCACAAATCGCCGTGCTGCTGGCGTTGACCGCAGACCTATTCGACGACGTGCCGCTTGATCGGATGACCGACGCCGAGCAGGCCGTGAGCAAAGCGGCGGCGAAGATCCCGGCGGAGGTGAGCGAGCGATTGGATATCGCCGACACATTGAGAGATGCGGATCGCGAAACGATCATTAAAATCGCTCGCCAAGCGCTCGAATCGTTTTCACTCGAAAAGGAATCGAAATCCGAGCCTGAGCCCGAACAAGAACCCCAAAAACAACCCAAAGCGGAAACCAAGCCACAAAAAAAACCGGATAAGCCCAAGGGGTCACCCGGGGAGCCGTCATGAGCGACACCACGGCGAGTCTGCGCCGAAAAATCGACAGTGCCGGAAATCTGCAATCGGTCGTCCGCACGATGAAGGCCCTGGCCGCTTCCAGTATCGGCCAATACGAGCAATCGGTGCGCACGCTGGGTGATTACTATCGTACTGTGAAGCTGGGGTTGGGCGTCTGTTTCCGGGATGCCGCTTCATCTGCATTGATGACCGGAGAGACAAGACGAACGAATAAAGGTGTGATCGGCGCTGTCGTGTTCGGTTCAGACCAGGGACTGGTGGGCCAGTTTAATGACGTGGTAGCCGATTATGCGGTCAAGGCGCTGGCGGGTCCGCCGGGCAAAGCCAACGTCTGGGCCGTCGGAGAGCGCGTTTATGCGCGCCTGGCGGACGCAGGCCTGCCGCTTTTGGGACTATTCACCGTGCCGAACTCCGTCAAGGCCATTACCCCGCTCGTCGGGCAGATTCTCGTGGAGAGCGAGACGCGCCGCAACCGGGGTGAAGTCACCGAACTTTACCTCTTCTACAACCGCCCCGCGTCCGGGGCGGTTTACACGCCCGTCAGTCAGCGACTGCTGCCGTTGGACGAAACATGGCGTCGCGAGCTCGCCGATCTTCCCTGGCCAATGAAGAATTTGCCTGAGATCATGGGCAGCAAAACCGAGACACTGCAGGCGCTCATCCGCGAATATCTTTTCGTCTCGCTTTTCCGGGCGTGCGCCGAATCCCTCGCCAGTGAGAATGCAAGCCGCCTGGCTGCGATGCAACGCGCTGACAAAAACATCGATGAACTGCTGGAGGGCCTCAACAGGACATTCCACCGACTGCGCCAGAGCGGTATCGACGAGGAACTGTTCGATGTCATCTCCGGCTTTGAAGCGTTGAGGAAGGCGGAGAATTGATGTGCATTGGTTTCCCTTTGACGCCGGATTTACCAGGAACCATTAGATTAGAAAGAATGGAGAGTTATAAGATGGCATTAGGAAGCATAAAGAAAAACAAGTTTGATTTTGAAACCAGTTATATAGCGAAGAGCCCTTGCAGGGATTGCGCCTTGGATAGCAATCTGCCGGGTTGTTCGAATAATTGCCGGACATTATCTCAAGTACGAGCACTTTTAGCCGGTATTATATCGCGCCCCACTAAATTTCCGGAATACGAAGAACACTCCCTGATATTATGGAAGAAATACTCAGGCCGTTGTGGGGAGGGCTATCCATGAAAACCATCGTAACCATGGCCTTGAATCCAGCGATCGACAAGGGCTCAAGCGTTGCGCACGTCGTGGCCGAACGAAAGCTGTACTGCAACCCCCCTCGTTTTGAGTCCGGAGGGGGCGGGGTGAATGTTTCCCGGGCCATCAAAAAACTGGCCGGGGAATCCATCCTCCTTTATCCTGCGGGGGGCCTGACAGGAGAGAGACTTCAGGAACTCCTGAACCAGGAAGGCCTGGACCATCGGCCGTTTCCCATTGAGGGATTGACTAGGGAGAGTCTTGTCATTTTGGAGAGTCCACCGGCCGGCAGTATCGTTTTGGAATGCCGGGACCGGAGTTTCAAGAAAAAGAATGGGAACAATCCCTGAATGCATTATCGGCCGTAGAACGGTCACCCGATTACATGGTGGCCAGCGGAAGCCTTCCTCCGGGCGTACCCACTGACTTTTATGCACGGGCTGCGCGCGTCGGAAAGGACAGGGGAGCAAAAGTGATCATCGATGTTTCGGGTGAAGCCCTGAAGGAGGCCCTCAAGGAAGGCGTGTATCTGATCAAGCCCAATGTCCGTGAATTCAGGGAGTTGGT
>JAWOJA010000033.1:0-40985 GCA_046484345.1 Kiritimatiellia bacterium | reverse complement strand
TCGCGTTCCTCCGCCCCGATAACTCGCACGCTTACCCCATCAAGCAGGGCTTGCTCGCGGTCGTTCAAAATAGGCTTTTTATGGGCTCTCATGCCAGGAAGGATAAAAAAGAGGGCGGAACAAGTCCAGTCTTTTCCTCTAAAGCTTCCGCTGCCAATTACTTGGGGCTATTCAAAATCCGCCCTACACCGGCGGTCAGGAAAGAGTTTTCAGGACCAGACGGGCCGCGTCCATAGCGGCGTGGGGGCGGCCAAGCCGGCCGGCGGCATCCCGCATATCGGCCAACAGGGCGGGACTTTCGAGCAGACGGGTGACTTCCTTTCCGAGGTTTCCCGGAGAGGCCGGTACCGCCGCGCCGGTCGTCACGAGATAATCGCGGTTGTACGTTTCCTGTCCAGGCAACGGCGGCAACAGCAACAGGGGAACCCGCAGGGCCAAGGCTTCCGCCGTGGTCAGCCCGCCTGATTTGGTAACGATCAGGGCAGAGGCCCGCATGCGGTCGGGCACATCGTCCACATAACCCCGCACCTCCACGGGGTGGCGGAAGGAGGCGCGATGACTCTCCAGCTGCGCGCGCAACGACTCGTTGCGGCCCGTCACAACCTGGAGCGCGAACGGAACCCGGCTCGCATCCAACGCTTTAACGGTCTGCAGGGAAAGATGAAGCCCGTATCCCCCGCCCATGACCAGAACCCGGGGTTCACGCGGGTTCAGGCCGGCTTGGCCCGCCCCGGGAGCCGCGCCCAACTGGACGGGAATGCCCAAGGACTGAATGCGCTCGGGCCGAATGCCCAGCGCCGACAGCCGCCGCGCGGCATGCGCCGTGGGCACCGTGTACATTCCCCCTTGCCGGCCCGCCCAGAGACGGTGGGGAATAAAATCGGTAATCACCCCAAGCTGAAACGCGTTCATCTTTTCGTCCAGGGACAAGAAGGGACCCGCCTGCGTGCAGATCACGGCATCCGGGGCAAACCGGGACACAACCTCCCGGAAAGGACGCAGCCGCCGGCGCGAGGTTTTCCGCAAGCCTTTCGCGACCCAATGCGCCAGCCTTCCGTCGTAAAGAATCTTCCAGACCACGGGCGCCTTACGGATCAAACCCAGGTAGGCGGCCTCGATCGGATGTAATGCATTCGGGGACAGGCATCGGAAAAAATCGACTGTTTCCACAACCGCCGAAGGTTCCTGGGCCTTCACGGCAGAACGAACGGCCAAAGCGGCGGCATGATGCCCGCTTGCCTGAAAGGCGTAAAGTATAAGAATCCGTTTCGTCGCGTTTCCCTTTCCCGGCAAAGCACTCCAAAAACATCTCTAACTTAGGTACAAATTTACACCACCCGGCAATAGAATCAAGCTCCTTTTTTAGTTTTTTACACGTGCGCCATGCAACGCCGAAGATCCTCAAAAGGGAAATCGTTCACAAAAAGATTGCTTTTGGCTCCCGCGTTTTCACCCGTGAAAACTTCGCCGCCGGAGGCGAGCCGATCCGCTAAGCGGTTATAGCCGCCCCATCAAAAGCAAAATGACCAGGATCAAAACAATGAGTCCCAGTCCACCACTGGGAAAGTAGCCCCAGCTCCTGCTGTGAGGCCAGGCCGGCAAGGCGCCGACGAGAAGAAGAATCAAGACAGTCAACACAATGGTTCCAGTAGTCATGACGCGACTCCTTTCGTCTCGATGAGTTGCTTATGGCGTCAAACTACACAATGGAGCCGGCATTTGAAATGGGGGATAATCCCCCATACCCTGTGTTATTAAGCTTGGCCAAAGGGCCGGGCTTTGGTAATATTGGATTGTTGATTGACAAGATGTGGGGGCGTACTGGTTTCGACGGGAAAGATTGGGTTCATGACCGCGCGCCGAGGATCTCGGTTGGCCTCGTAAAAAAACCGGGAAAACAACATAACTGCCGACGATAGTCAGTTACTCGCGGCTTAATTGCACGCGACGTCTCGCCGCTAACACCTGTTAGGCGGGCCGAGGCGACGACAACAGGATAGTCCTAAGCCTGAGCACCCGGGGCTGTGGGCGAAATAATACATGAGTGCTGGTTCCGGCGGGAGCCTGTTCGTGGACATCCGCCGGAACGAGAATCAAACACGAAACACGCGCGTAGACGTTGTGGAAACACTTTTTCGGACGGGGGTTCGACTCCCCCCGCCTCCACCATTAACTAGCCTATTTGCAAGGACTTATGACGGCGAGATATCGGTTTCCCCGAGTTTTCACCGAGTTTCTCAACTGCTAAGGGGCTATTCAGACAGCCAGACCTGTTCAATATTTGCAGAATTCTTCGCTTTAACCGTCGTAGCAAGCACCCAAGAGCATAGGTTCCAAGAACCAAGCCCACCTTGGAAAGCAATGCCGTCTTGGAGGCGTTGCCTGCTCTTATGACCGGCCAGCGATCCGGGGAATGACGCGGATCGGGGCCGGACTGACCGCCGATTTCGCCTAAAGCTTTCCCTCGCTGACCGTAATTCTTTTCGCTTCAACATGAATCGAAATGCACAGCGAAGCGCGCTTTCCGGTTTTGGAACTCATTTTGTACTTGTTCAGTTTTCGTATGCCTTCATCAAAACCTACAATCACGTTTATGACCTTCGTTTCTTCCTTCAAGGGGTCAGGGCTTGTCTTCGCGAAAGCGCAGGTCCCGAACGCAAACTCTTTGAGGTCACTGCTCATCTTGGCCGCCTTTCAAGCTTGCTTTGTCACGTCCCGAAACTGGCCCCACTCCGCCCCATTCTCCAGGTGGCCGACATGAAAGCGAGAGGGGCGGCCCCGGTTTTGGAGATCGGGGTTCTGCCAATTGAGCCACGGTCACGAGGGAAAGACAGCCCGGACCGAACAGACCGTTTTCTGGCCGTTTGGTGGCCGCCGGCCGGAAAACGACCGTCCAGGAAGCCCTACAAGGCGCGGCAACGGGGGTGGCCCTTGTCCTGACATGGGGGAAATCGGCCTATTGCCGGCCGCCGCCGGGATGATACGGTCAATGTCCATTGGCAACACCGCCGGCTTTATGCGCCGTTTCCAGTCCGCAAGCCCCCGCCGTTGCCCGCTGTGGCCGGTTTGGACATTGGGGCAGTTGACATGGACCCACCGCCGAACCGCCCCTGGGCAATCCTGGGCGGTTGACGGATGGCGCAAAACGGATTTTTCAAGTTTTCCGTTGTTTACTTTTTGTTTACTCAAAACGAGCACAAGAGAACAGAACTGAACCGCTTAAAGAATCTGCCTGCCTGGCGGTATCTTTGTAAAAACCCCGCTTTCACAAGCTTTTATGCGCATTTTATGGGGTTCTGAATGGTACCCCCGACAGGGATTGAACCTGCGACCTAGTGATTAGGAATCACTCGCTCTGTCCAACTGAGCTACGGGGGCCGATGAATTTAAAGTTACCCGAATTCCCCGCATAGATCAATGATTTCCAGCAACCCTCTCGGGGGACCGGACGCTCATTCGCTTGTCCGCTATGGCAACCGCGCCCGGGCCGCCGCGTCCTTAAACATCTCCTCAAGCCGGTTAGTTGTCATGCGAAGTGCCGCGATCTCCCCCCAACGCCTCCATCGGACGCATCACCGTTTCCATTTTCCGCTCCTGCTCGCCCAGGCTCTTCAACAGGGAGTCATCGGCAGGAGCCGAAATTGAAATCGCAACCGATGCTTGCGATGCGGGAAAATCCTTCGGCGCGCCGCCCGGCACCAATGTCTTTTTCACGCATTTCGGACATTGGATCGTCTTTCCCGTAAACGATTTCGAGACCTTCAGACTCGACGAACAGACGGCACACGCAAATGAGATGTAGGCGCCTTCCACCACCGGAGCCTTCGCCTCCGGAGCGGGCGTTGAACCCGGCGGCATAATCGGCGTCTGAATGCGGACCGGGCCAGCACAGGCTCTTTCGGAACGACCGGTGCGGCATCCTTGGTGCCATCCGCGGGGCGCGCCCATTCCTCCCAAGAACATGATTCGCTTGCGCGGGTAAAAGAATGAGGTATATAATAACGGCTCAGCCAACGTTTTTCCATGGTTTGCACCCCCGTCAGCCACAGGTTCCATGAAGTATCGATGTCCTTACTGCAAAAAAGTTTTCTGCGATTCCGATAAACACCGTTGCCCCCTATGCCAAAGGGCGGTGATCTTGCCAGGCTTCTTCAGGCCTAAACCGCGCCAGCCAGCGGAAAGCGACCCGGCCAACCACACTCGCCGAAAGCTGAGGGCCCCATCTCCCCTGGCCCTGTTCGGCAATTCGGGTTTTAAAGTCGGGGCGCTTCTCCTGATCATGATAATGGTGGGGGTCGCCCTCATCAACAAGGTGAAGGCGCCGCCGCCGAACAGCGACGCGCGCAAGATCGACCGCTCCCGCCTCAGCCTGGCCAATCTCCGCGTGGCGCTCGAAATCTACAAGGGCGACTGCGGCAACTATCCCGCCGCCGGCGACGGACTGGCCGCCCTCGTCCATCCGCCCCTCCCCGGTTCGGGCTGGAAAGGCCCCTACATCTACGATTTGAAAAATGATCTCTGGGGCTCGCCTTTTCAATACGCGCCGGCGGAGACCAACCTGCTACTGTTCGGTTGCGGTCCCGACCGCCAAGCGGGCACGGCGGACGACATCACGGTGCAGCGAGCGGACATCGCCTTGAACCAGTCCCTTGGCTCGGTCTATGCCGTGGTCGTCTTCGGCGATGGCACGCGCAAGGTTGTCCGCGAACAGGTCAAACAAGACCCGGGCGTCCGTGTCAACCTGTTGACCGACAAGGGCGGCTAACCCGCTTTCTGCTTCCCCTCCATCACATAAACACTTGATCCGGTTTGACCACGTGATAGGATATTCAAATTATATGCACAAACAGAGAGGGCTTTCGCATGTTGCATCAACCGGCTACACCCGTGGGAAACGATCCCGCCCAACATTATAAAACGCGCCTCGGGGTCTACATGGTGATCGCCTACTCGCTCTTCTATGCCGGCTTTGTGGCCATCAATCTACTGCAGCCCCTACTCATGGAAAAATCCGTTTTTGCCGGGTTGAACCTCGCCACCGTCTATGGCTTCGCCCTCATCATCGTCGCGCTTGCGCAGGCCCTCGTCTACGACGCCTTGTGCCGCGCGAAGGAACGCAAACTGAATCTTACGTCCGCCACCGGGGAGGCCCGCTAACATGGCCATCATCGTTTTTATCAGTTTCGTTCTCTTCGTCCTCGGCCTCTCCTTTTACCTGGGGAACCGCACCAAGACCTCCAGCGGTTACTACGCCGCCGGCGGCAACATCCACTGGGCCGTCAACGGCATCGCCTTCGCCGGTGACTACCTCTCCGCCGCCTCTTTCCTCGGCATCTGCGGCATGATCGCCACCATGGGCTACGACGGCTTTCTCTACTCCATCGGCTACCTCGCCGGCTGGATCGTGGCCCTCTTCGTCGTGGCCGAGCCCATGAAGCGGATGGGCAAATTCACTTTCACGGATGCCGTCGACTCCAAATACAACTCCCGCGGCATCAAGCTCGCCGCCGCCATCAGCACCCTGGTCGTCTCCATCTGCTACCTCATCCCTCAAATGGTCGGCGCCGGCGTCCTCGTCGAACCCCTCCTCGGCCTCGCCCACCACTGGGGCGTCCTCATGGTCGGCGCCATCGTCATCACCATCGTCGCCACAGCGGGCATGGCCTCCACCACCTACGTCCAGTTCCTCAAAGGCGCCCTGCTCATCGTCTTCTCCACCGTCCTCGTCATCGCCGTCTGCTACCGCGGCTTCCAGACCCGCCCCGACCAGGGCGGCCAGATCCCCTTTCACACCTACGCCTCGCTCCCCGCCACCGAAACCGATGGCGCCCTCGCCGTCACCGAACCCGGCTGGACTGTCGTTGAACGCCAGAAAGTCAAAACCGCCCACGCCGCCTTCGCCCGCCTCAGCCGCGATGGCCAGGAATCCTGGTGGCTCGTGACGCGCCAGGATGCGGCCGTCTCCCTCCAGGAAATCCAGACCAGCGTCCTCAAACCCGACGGCCGCTGGCTCATCAACGGCGCGCCCGCCTCCAAGGAAAACACGCTGCGCCAGGTCGGCAACCTCGACCGCCTGCGCGGCAAGACCGAGGCCGACAGCGGCCCCGTCTCTCCCATCGGCTTCCTCGCGGCCGTTTCCGACAAGGATACCACCTTCCGGCGATGGAAAGAGATCCGCTTCTCGGACAGCGAGGGCGCCAAGATCACCGCCTACGTCCCGTCCATTACACCGGGCAACCTCTTCATGCGCCCGGGCCTGAAGTTTAAAGTTCAGGGCACGCCGCTCGAGCGGCTCGACTTCCTCTCCCTTATGCTGGCCCTCTTCCTCGGCACCGCCGCCCTGCCCCACATCCTCATCCGCTACTACACGGTACCCAGCCCGGCCAGCGCCCGCAAGTCCACCATCGTGGCCATCGCCGCCATCGGCTTCTTCTACATCCTGACTTTGTTCATGGGCATCGGCGCCGCCATCAATGGCGTCATCAACCCGGCCGATAGCAACATGGCCGCCCCGCTCCTCGCCCGTTCCTTCGGCAGCCTGCTCTTCTCAGTCATCTCCGCCATCGCCTTCGCCACAGTGCTCGGCACCGTCAGCGGCCTCATCGTCGCCGCCTCCGGAGCCGTCGCCCATGACTTCTGCGACCGCTACCTGAACCTGAAAATGGACGACCGCACCAAGATCCGCGCCGGCAAGATATCCGCTTTCGTCATCGGCGGCCTCGCCATCGTGCTGGGCATTCTCTTCAAGGGCATCAACGTCACCTTCCTCGTCGGCCTCGCCTTCGCCGTCGCCGCCTCGGCCAATCTGCCCGCCATTCTCATGCTCCTCTTCTGGAAACGCACCACGTCCGCGGGCATCGTCGCCTCCATCTTCATGGGCATCGCCGCCTCGCTCCTGCTCATTGTTTTTTCGCCGGAACTCTACAAGCTCTACGGCAAGGACCCCGCCACCGCCCCCATCCCGTTCAGCAACCCGGGCATCGTCTCCATCCCACTCAGCTTCCTCACCCTAGTGGTGGTGTCGCTGCTGACCTCTAAAAAATCAGAACAAACCGCCGCCTGATCTCCCGCACGGCATGAGCACGCCCATCCGAGTCGATTTCCACTGTCACTCGTCGCTCAGCGACGGCACCCTGGCGCCGGAGGAGCTGGCCGATCTGCTGGCCAACGCCGGCGTGGCTCACGCCGCCCTGGCCGATCACGACACGCTGGACGGACTCGAACCATTCCGCAAACGCCTCGCCACCCGCGGAGTCGGATTCCTCACCGGCGTCGAAATCACCGTCCAATGGCGCGACCGCGAAGCCCACCTGCTGGCTTACGGCTTCGACCCGGACCATGCCGAATTGCGCGCCACGCTGGCCGCCATCCGCCAGAGCCGCGAACCCGGCGTGGACAGCATCGCCGGCTCGGTCCGCAAAAACCGCCTCAGCATCACCCGCGCCTCCGCCCCCACTGCGGCCGGAGCCGACGGACGCCTCGCCATCAAGGACGCCATCGACCTCATCCACCAGGCCGGCGGCAGCGCCTTTCTCGCCCATCCGCTGCTGGGCGAGCCCGACTGCGACAGCCTCGAGGCGCTGCTGCCCGACCTCAAGGCCGCGGGCCTCGACGGCATCGAAGCCCTCTACCCCGCCTTCTCCCCCGACGACCAGGAGCGGTTGTGCGCCATGGCCCGGCGGCGCGGCCTGCTGGTCAGCGCCGGAAGCGATTTTCACAACAGCATGGGAACCGCGGGCGACAAGCCCGGCGTGGAGATGCCCCGCGAGCTCTGGAAGGCCTTTCGCGACGCCATCTTCTCCGGCGCCCGCCGGCCCGCCAAAAAAACCGACGACGAGCGCTTCAGCCCGCACCACCCGCGCCGCGTCCGCTTCATCTTCCGGATCGTGCTGCCGACCGTCATCGCCATGCTGCTCTTCGCGGTGGCGCTGCTGGACATTATCCTGCCCGCCATCGAACGCTCGCTGCTGGATCGCAAGCGGGAGATGATCCGGGAACTGGTTAACTCCGCCTGGGGCGTCCTGGCCGAGGCCGATCAGGAGGTCCAGGCGGGGCTGACCCCGCGCGAAACCGCCCAAAAAATGGCGAAGAAACGCATCGAAACCATGCGCTACGGCCGCGAGAGCAAGGACTATTTCTGGCTCCAGGACATGCGCCCGCGCATTATCATGCATCCCTATCGCCCCGAACTCAACGGGCAGGATGTCTCCGACTTCCGCGATGCGCGCGGCATCCGCATTTTCGTGGAGTTCACCGACCTGGTCCGCCGGCAGAACGAGGGCTTCATCGACTACGTCTGGCAATGGAAGGACGATCCCCACCGCCTCGTGCCCAAGGAATCCTACATCAGAGGCTTCGCCCCCTGGGGCTGGATCATCGGGACCGGCATGTACACCGAGGATGTGCGCGCGGAAACCGCCCGGTTCGAACGCCACTTAATGCGTCTCTCGCTGGGCATCGCGGGCCTCATCGCCCTGCTCCTGCTCTATGTCATCCGCCAAAGCCTGCTGCTGGAGCGCCGAAGACGGGAGTCCGAAGGCAGCCTGCGCGAAACCACGGAGCGCTACCTCGCGCTCGTGGAAGCCGCCACCGAAGGAACCCTGCTCCTGGTCGAAGGCCGCTGCCGCTACGCCAATCCCACCCTGCTGCGGCTGCTCGGCTACGCCGGTCACGAAATCGAATTGCTCGACCTGGCCGACATTCTCCCGCCCCAGCCCTATAACCAACGGGCGTGGGAGGCCGTTCGCCTGCTCCGGCCGGGCCAGGAACGCTCCGCCGGAATCGAGGCCGTGCTGAAATCGCGCGACGGCAAGCTGCTCGAATGCCTGCTCATCCTGAGCCGGATCTCGGTGGCCGGCAAGGACGGACTGGTGCTCCAGGCGCGCGACCTCACGCCGCGCCGCACGCCGGGTCCCGAAAGCCCGGCCGTGCAAAGCGAACGTGACAAACTCCTGGCGGAAGCCGCCGGAAACGTGCCCGCGGGCCTCTTCCGGGCCCGCGCCATCCAGCGCGCCTCCGTGCTCGAGGCCAACCGCACCGCCGTGGAGTTGCTGCCCGCCCTCGGCGTCCCCCCCAACGGCACGCCGCCCACGCTGGCCGCCGTTTTTCCAAATTCAACGGCCTTCGCCGACTTCCACCAGCGCCTCGAACGCGAGGGCGTCACCCGTGAGCGGCTGCTTACCGCCGGACCCAACGGCCGGATCCGCACGCTGACCCTGAACGCGCGGCTGGTGCGCGACGAGAACGGGGCCCCCCGCTATATCGACGGACTGGTTGAGGACTCTACCGACGAGGCCATCCGGGAGGCCGACCGCGAATCCCTCATTGAACGGCTCCAGACCGCGCTGCTCAACCCGCCCGAAACGAAGGACGGCGCGCGGGCGGCGCGCGGCGCCTCCGCGGACGACGTACCCGAAAGTGAAACTTCTGAACTCGCGCGGAAAATCGCCGGCTCCGTCGGAGCGGAGGAGGCCATCCACTGGTGCCGCCGGGCGCCCGGGCTGGCCCGCGCCCTGCTGGAGAGCGGCGCCCCGCCCCGGGAGATCACCCGCCTGGCCACCGCTGTCTGCGATGCCGCCACCCGGCGGTTCCTCGCGCTGGCCGAGGCGCAACTGGGTCCAGCCCCCTGCCCCTTCGCCTTCCTCGCCCTCGGCAGCCAGGGCCGGCAGGAGATGTCGCTCTGCGCCGACCAGGACAACGCCCTTCTCTACGAGCCGGGCCCCGGGAGCCCCCCCGCCGAGACGCTGAACCGCTACTTCCTGGATCTGGGCCGGCAGGTCTGCGCCTGGCTCGACCGCGCGGGCTATCCCTTCTGCCGGGGCGGAATCATGGCGCGCAACCCCAAGTGGTGCGCCCCGCTCTCCGTTTGGCGCAGCGCGGTGACAAACTGGATCCATCTGCCCGAGCCGCGGCAGGTTCTCGAATTCGCCATCTTCCTGGATTTTCGCACGGTGTACGGAAAAGAGGAACTGGCGCTCTCCCTCCGCCGGCATGTTCACGAAACCCTGCGGGCCAATCCGTCCTTCCTGCCCTTCCTCGCGCGCGACCTGCTCCGTTTCGAGCCGCCGTCGACCGGGCTCGGCCGCCTGCTCCGGCCCTGGAAGGCCGAGGCGAACCTGCTCGACCTGAAGGCCGTCCTGATGCCGCTGAGCGGCATGGCCCGGCTCTACGCGCTGCGCTGCGAACTGGCCGAAACGCACACGCTGGACCGCCTCGAGGCGCTGGCCCGGAGCGATGTGATCACCAAGGGGTATCGGCGCGAAACGGCCGCCGCCTATGAGGTGCTCCTGCGCCTGCGGCTGAACCACCAGGCGGAATGCCTGCGCGAGAAGAGGCCGCCCGACAACATTATCGACTGGCGCCGGCTGTCCCGCCGGGAACAGTCCCAGCTCAGCCAGGTTTTCGACCGCGTCGCCCTCGCCCAGAAAAAAATCGGTTATGACTTCCTCGGCGGCACCTAGGCGGGAGTCACGCGGCGTTTCTTCC
Organism: Kiritimatiellia bacterium; assembly: GCA_046484345.1. Lineage (GTDB taxonomy): Bacteria > Verrucomicrobiota > Kiritimatiellia > CAIKKV01 > CAIKKV01 > CAIKKV01. The sequence continues at coordinate 30,500 of JAWOJA010000033.1, read as the reverse complement.
CAATTGACCCCTCCACGCAATCGCCAGCCGCAAGGGAGCGCTCCACCGTCAGCGTACCGGCCATGGCGATCTCCAGGGCGTTCAAAAGCAGCTTGCCGCCCAGGACATCCATCTTCACAGCCGCGCCCTCCGCCGTGTCGCGGACATCAAGCGTGCCCCAGGCAAAACCATTGGACCAGAAATGCGCGCCGCGGGCGCTTCCCCATTTCATGAACCCCGCCGCCGCATCATACCGGAATCCGGTCAGCGCCGGCACCGCCGACCAGCTCATCATGGCCCGGGCGTAATGGTGGCCGCATTCGGCCTCGTCAAAGGGATTGCGCTTGAGCCCGTCGTACCGGTCCCGGATCGCCCCGATGCACATCAGCCCTTCGTCCGTCATGCCCTCGAGCAGCATGCCGACGGCCGCCGTGTATTCGAAACCCGTCATCACCTCTTCGGCATACGGGAACGGGATGCGGGGCCGGTTGCCGCGCGGATACGAGGCCATAAGAAGGGCGGATTCGTCGCCCAACACAAAGCTGCGAAGCGGATTGAAGTGATCGTGAAACCCCCGCTTGAAATTGTAAGTCAGGATGGCCTTCAACGTGCGCGTGCAATTCTCCGGCGGCACCAGGTAGCTCAACCCGCACAAGTGCGCGAAGACCTGCCCAACAAGCTGGTCCACCAGGCAGCCCGCCCCGAGCTGGTATGCGGGCTCGGCCAAGTTGGCGCCTCCCATGCCGACGGTCAGCCCGGGGGCAATGACGGCGGGATCCGCCGGCGGACGGACTAGATGCTCGAAATACTCGCCGTTGAACAAGTAACGCATCAGGTAGGGCCGCCCCCGCTCATACAGGCGGCGGCAGATCGAGCTGAACTCGGCCTCGCCCATGCGCTCGGCCATCTCCGCGCCGGCGAGCAACGCGCCCAGGTACCAGAGCCCCATCTGCGGATTCGGGCCGTAATACTCGACATCCATCGTGTTGTGCTGGCAGCCTTCCATGACCCCGTCGCGGTCCGCATCCCAGCCGCCCGGTATCCAGCAGAATTCCAGCGCGCGCTTCGCGGCGGGCCATAACTGGCGGAGCCATTCGTCGTCCCCGCCCAGCCGCCAATCGAGATAAAGGCGCATCAACGCGCCCGTCTGCCCGTCCGCCGCGGCCTTTCCGAAGGCCGTGGCCTTCGTGCCCAGCGGCAGCAGAGTCCGGAAATGCATCAGGCCGCGTTCGTCGGTGCCGTGCAGGAAGGAAACCTCGCGCATGGAGCGCGACAGCGAGCCAAACAGGAACGGCAGCGCCGTCTCGTAGTTCCACACGTGCGTGCAGGAACCCGAACAACAGCCGGACGAATCGTGGCAGCCTTCCCACCCGAAGAAATGGCCGTCCTCCGTGCGGAAACAGGTCTGACTCCGCAGCGTGGAAAGATTGAAAAGGGCGGCCTCCTTCACCGCAGGCGGCAGCGGGCTGTCGCAAAAGGCCCGGACAAAGCGGAGCGTGTCCGCCTCCAGGGCCGGCAATTCGGGGGCCATCCGGGCCGCGGCCGCCCAAGCGTCGGCATCGCGGGTCGTGTAGAAGTTCCCCACCCGCTCGCCGCCCTGCCAGTCCAGCCGGTTCGGGTAATGCCAGGCAATGAGAAACGTGAAGGCCTCTTCCCCGCCCGCGGGCACGGATCGCGAGACGGCGACCGACCCGACCGGGCACGAAACAGCCGTTCCGGCCGGATCTTCCAGCCGGCCGTCGGAAAGAAAATCGCTCCAGAAATCGAGCCACACATCCCCCCACCCCAGGCTGGGCCAGCGGGTGCGAATCGACTGTTCACCCGACTCCGCCAGCGCCGCCAGCGCCAGCGTTCCAAAGCCGGGCGCCGCGGGATCGCCGCCCTCGCACCGGAACAGGAGTCCCTGAAGGGCGGCTGCCGCTCGGCGCTCCTGGCGCGGTTCGCCGTTCTCGTTTTCCCAGGGAGCCACCAGTGTTCCGCAAACTGAAACATCCATGGGAACGGAGCCGGTGTTGCGCACAACATAGCGGGCGACGGCGCAAGGAAAGCCGCTGCGCTCGGGTTCGCACGGAATCAAAGGATTGAAGGCCTCAAGGCGAACCGTCAGCGGAAGGCCGGGTTCGTCCAACGCCACCTGGCCGAAGGGATAGGCGGCGGCGAAGGCGGCGCGGCGGAACCGGGGCAGACCATGCAGCGGCACGGGACAGCCGGAGCCGCCTTCATAGGCTACGGGCGGAATGGGCCCCTCCAGCACCCGGGCGAAAGGCGCGGCGCCTGCGGCAGCGGCGCGGAGGGCAAAGAACGGGGCGATCCGGGTGCTTCCCGAGCGCCACATCGGCTGGAAGCCCTTGGCCGGCCGGTTGCGGATCTCCCAGTCGCGCCATTGGCCCCGCCCGCCAAGCGAAACGGTGCCGGTCCCGATGCCGCCCAAAGGCAACGCGATCTTGCCGAGAAAACAGGATTCATAACTCTTCAATACCGGCCAGGCCGGATTCCAGCGTGTCTCAGGTATATCGATCATCCCGCCCTCGCCAAATTCAACTCCAACAGTTTCTCCAAAATCGCATCATCGTTTAGTCCCGGATCCCACCCACTCGAAACTCGTGGTCGGTGTGTAGCGCGGCCTGTCCTCAAGCGCTGTTCCTTGTTCAAGCGCCCACATTTCGTGAACCTTCGAATGCAACCCCCCGAAAAAGTGCCGTCTTCGCGGGCGAATACAATGGCCCCGTCGTTTGCTAAAACCATAGCGGACAACCAGACAAAGATCCGATGCGTGGATACGCGCGGCGTGGCGATGAATCTAGATTGTCCCTTCAACGCGGCCCGCATACCAGGCCGCAGTTCCGCGTATTGCCCCCATTTCTCCGCATAACTGGCACGCCTGTTCTTGGACCGGGTCGGACAAACATGCTCTTTAACGTATTCAAACGGAGCATGGTATTGAGCTGCCTCTTCTGGAGACATCAGGGCAAAATCGATGGTCCAAATCAGAACCCAATCCTTACCGTTGAACTCGATCCATTGGAGCCAGCCGATCCAGACGGTCATCTGGGCCAAGTCGTGCGCGTAAGGGTTGAGTTCGATGCCATAAAGCTGCAACGGCCCGACCATGGGAAGAAAGCCGCCCAGCTCCCGCTCCAGGGAAAACACAATAGCCGCTTTTTCCAGGTCTTTCCGCTTCTGCAACGTGACATACAGGAAATTGCCGGAGCCGCAGGCCGGGTCCAGCACCTTCACGTTCCCCAGACGGGTCAGAAATTGGTGAATCAGACTGCCGGCCTCACTCTTTGCCTTGCGAATCCTGGGGTCGATTTTCCCTGAACCCTGCCCCCCGAAACCAATGCTCTGACCTCCCGTTTTCTTCCCGGTCGTCAGCAGGTTCTCGACAATGGCCTTGGTCTCGTCCCACTCCCGGCGAAGGGGCGTCATAACCACCGCCTCCACGAGCAGTTCGATATCCGCCTTGCCGGTAAAATAAGCGCCAAGCTGCGACCGTTTGGCCGGATCGAGAACGCGCTCGAACAGGGTGCCGAAGATGGAGGGATCGACCGCGCTCCAATCCAGGCGGGCCGCATCGATGATCGTTTCCACCTCCCCGGCCGTCAGGTCCAGCACGGTATTGTCGTCGAACAGGCTGCCGTTAAAATGGCGGATGCTTTCCAGGCCGAATTCGCCGCCGCCGTGTTTTTCGGCTTCCCGCTCGAAGCAAAAGGCGGCACCGGTGGGATCGGCCTCGACGGGCGTTTTATGGCCGACCATATGGCACAGATCGATAAAATACTCCTGTGCGGCCGAGCGTTCCTTGAGTTCCGCCTTCGCCCGTTTGGCGATGAAGTCCGTTACATTCACGCGAACCCCCCCGTTCCCGACAGCCTACAATCTATCGGTGGGCTCCGCAATCATTTCGTGTAGCTTTACGTCAAATCCGCCTGAGTTCCGACCCGGCGAAAAGGGCTAATCTGTTACGCTCTCTTGAGCCGTTGCGCCACATTATTTTTGTCGTTTGTCGGGACTTGACCCCTATCATATACTTTACGGCTCGGACGGCGCCTCGCCCACGCTTCGCGAAGGACAAAGTCCGACAGGCTTCCAGCAAAAATCGCTTCTCCCTTGTCAAGAACCGCCCGCATGGTAGGATACGCACATGCTTCAGAGTTTGAGGATACGCAACCTGGCGCTGGTCGAAGAACTCGCCGTTGAATTCGGGCCCGGCTTCTCGGTTTTAACCGGCGAAACCGGCGCCGGCAAATCCATTATCATGGGCGCCCTCGGCCTGCTGGTCGGCGAACGCGCCGACAAAACCCTCATCCGCGCCGGTGCCGAGCAGTGCCTCGTGGAAGCCGCCCTTCACCTCTCCGATCCCGTTCCCGTGGACGCCCTCCTGACCGAACTGGGCCTCCAACCCACCGACCAGGGCCAGCTCGTGCTGCGCCGCACCCTCTCCGCCGCCGGCACCGGCCGCACCCTCGTCAACGACGCCTCCATCAGCCTCCAGTCGCTCAAACGCCTTGGCGACCTGCTCGTGGACATGCACGGTCCGCACGATCACCAGTCGCTGCTCAGTCCCGACTACCAACTCCGCCTCCTCGATTCTTTCGGCCGCCTCGACGCGCTCCTGAACCCCTACGCAACGCTCTACCATGAACGCCGCGAGCTGGAAGCCCGGCGTCACGAACTGGAAGGCGACGAACAGGCCTTCGCGCGCGAAATGGATTTCCTGGCCTTCCAGGTGCAGGAACTCGGCGATGCCAAACTCGAGGAGGGCGAAGACGAAGCCCTCATCAAGGAACATGCCGGCGTCGCCGGCGCCCAGCAGGCTCTGGAAGCCGCCACGGGCCTCCTCGATGCCTTGTCGGAAGGCGAAGCCTCCGCCCTGCAGGCCCTGGCCGCCGTTCAGCAACAGCTTGAACGTCTCGGCGCCGCCGTCCCCCAGGCCGCGGAATGGAAGGAGGAGGCCCGCCGGACCGCCATCCAGGTCAAGGAACTGGCCTCCTCCATCGCCTCCTATGCCCAGTCCGTGGATGCCGACCCAGCCCGCCTCCAGTGGCTGGAAGAGCGCATGAGCCTCTACCACCGGCTGAAACGCAAATACAACGCCTCGGTGCCGGAACTGCTTGAGCAGCACCAAACCGCCAGGACGCGGCTTCACGAACTTCAGACCCGGCATGAGCGCATCGCGGAACTGGCCAAACAGGAAGCGGCCACATTGGCCAAACTCCGGCAGGCGGGTTTGAAATTGCGAACCAAACGCAAGGAAACGGCCGGGAAACTGGCCGACGCCGTCACCCGCCAGCTCCGCGACCTCGGCTTCGCGCGCGCTGGGTTCGAGGTCAACATGGCTGAAACGGAACCCGCGCCCGCCGGTCTCGACGCGGTGGAATTCGGCTTTGCCCCGAATCCCGGCGAACCGTTCCGCCCCCTTCGCGCCATTGCCTCAAGCGGTGAAATTTCCCGCGTCATGCTGGCGGTGAAAACCGTGCTGGCCGCACACGACCGCATCCCCATCCTCGTTTTCGACGAAATAGACGCCAACATCGGCGGCGAAACGGCCACCGCGGTGGGCCGAAAACTGGCCGAACTGGCCGCCACACACCAGGTGATCGCCATCACCCACATGCCCCAGGTGGCTGTCCACGGCCGGCGCCATTATGCGGTCCGCAAAACCGTGACGGGAGACCGAACCCGCTCCTCCATTGATCCGCTGGACGACAGCGCCCGGGCCGAGGAGATCGCCCGCATGCTGGGCGGCAAGGGCCTGACCACCGTGGTGCTCCAGCATGCGCGCGAAATGCTGCAAAAAGCGGCCCGGAAATAAAAGGCGGGCGCATCTCTGAGTTTGGGTACTTTGTCTTTGCGGTTGTATTTGTCGGTTGGGTGGGTGCGGCGTTTCGGCGTTAATGCACGGCCGCTTTCGGCCTGATCCGGGCTTAAACTGGGGGCGTCGGGCCCACGAGGCCACGACCGCCCCGTTTTCGCCCGGCTGAGGCTCGAAATCGGCTCGTTCATTTCCGCTGATCGAAACGCCGCCCCCGAGTAACCATCGCGCGCCCGGCCCTCTGCCGAGGAGCCACGGGCGGCGCGCGAGTTGGTTTCCGATATAAGCCCGAAGACGGCAATAGCCGCAATACTCTGTTTCGGTGAAATACAGAGTGGGCGTATCCTGAGAACCGAAATCGCGCGCCGCCCGCCATGCCCGAGAGGGCTGGGGCGCGCGAGTGGAACCGGGTGCGGCGTTCCGTTAGCCGGAATATGACGAGGCGATTTTCCGATGATGGGGGGCGACGGCGAGGTGGCGTGGAATAATGGTCCCGGCGCCTCCAGCCGGAGCCCCCCAGCGCGGAAAAGCGCCCGTCAGATTACGGCCGGAACGCCGCTCCCAGCACAACCGCGAAGACAAAAGTGCCAATACTCAGAGATACGCCCATAAAAGGCCGGCAAACAGCCGGGCGGCTACGGGTGATCGCTGGGCGCGACTGGGGGGCTCGCTTCTGTTCCTGTTTTAGCCAGGCATTCAAACTCGAGGGTCACGCGGCCCCGTCCCGGTTTTGGTGAAACCGGCACGACCGAAATCGCCGTCACGCGCCAGGGCGGATCGACCGCTTCGCCCGCTTCCAGCAGGGAACTCAGGGCCGCCAGGGCCATGTTTTCGGCGCGGAACTGAAACCGCACCGCGTCCCAGCCCTCCGCCACGCGGACCCGGGAGAGCTCCCGGACCGCATTGGTTTCCGCGCCCGCGGCACTCGCCAGGCGCGCCGGAAAATCAATGGCCGGCCCCGCGTGCGTCTCGCGCAAAAAAGCGGCCCGCGCCGCCTGCCACGACGCGGCCCGCGAGTCGAGGTCGGACAGAACAGCCAGGTCGCCCAACCGGGTGCGGAGCCGTTGCGGCAGCTCCCGGCTCATCAGCCCGCATTGAAGCAGCAGGACGCCGGCCGCCAGCCAGGCCGCCGCCGCCGTGAACCGCAACAGGGGCGGCGCGCCGGTTCCGTCACTCCGCCACGGTTTCCATGACAAATCGAACGCCATGCTCGCCCTTCCTGTCGGTTTTGAACGAAACCGGCTTTCCCGTGATCGATTCCACCTTGCGGGAAAACGCCTTCCCCGCCGCCTCCGTGCCCGCCTCGCCCTCGATATGCAGGGCGCTCTCGGTCCACTCCAGCCGGTACAGGACGAGGCTCCCGTCCCGCGCGGCCATCAGGAGCTGCGCCAGTTCCCGGCTTCGCGCCGGAGCCTTGGCCCGGCGAAACGGCATGTACAGCGCTTCGCGTTCGGCCATCACCTGGCGGGCCGACCGCACCTCGTACCCCGGCAGGATCGCCGCGCCGCCCTCCACGCGCGCCACGATCGCCCGGGCTTTCCCCGCCAGGGCCGACCGCACGGCGGCTTCGCGATTGACGAGCAGGCCCTTCCACACCAGCGCGAGCGCCAGCAGCGCCAGCCCCGCCGCCAGCCAGATGCCGGTTGAAACGGCGGCTCGCCGGCGGCGCCATTCGCGCACGCGCGGATGATCCAGTTCCCTTTTTCGGAAATCGCAGCGCAGGGGGCCCGGCGTCATCGCCCGCAGGGCGTAGGCGCGGGCCAGCACGGTGCGCGGATCGTCCATCACGCGGTCCCGAACGGCGCCCTGCCGGTTCATGCCGGCGCGGACCCCGGCCAGAACCTCCGGCTCGGCCGCGCCGGGGCCCGTCCAGATCCAGAGCACCGAACCCGCCTCGCCCTCAAAAGCCAGCCGCGCCTGCCGCAGGGCCTGCTCGGGGTCGAACCGGCGCAGACCCTGCGTGGCCGCCAAATCGGCCCCGCGTCCAAGCGCCAGGGTCGCACGGTCGCGGTCCAGATAAACCACGGCCCGGGGCGCGGAAGAGTCGGGCGGACACTCGGCGGCGGCCTGCGTCCACAGGGCAAGCCCCTCCTGGTCCAGCACATGGGGTTCGCCCGGGCCGGCCGCGCGCCGGTCCAGGGCCGCCCGGACATCCGGCCGGCGGGCCGCGGCCGTCAGGGCCGACCAGCCCCCGCCGGGAGCCCGGTCCATTCCAACAAATTCGACCACGCACTCCTCGATGCCGAAAGGCAGCTGTACATCCAGCAAGGATGGCAGCACCTGGAGCGCCTTTTTCCGGGAGCCCAGGCTCACATGCACCCGGCGCACCCAGGCCTCGCGTTCCGATAATCCGGAGGCCACCGCTTCCGATCCGTCGGACAAAAGAGCCCCAACCGGCTCCAGCACCCACGAGCCGCGGCGCCGGAGGGCCCGCACCATGACGGGGCCATCCGCCGTTTCGTCAATCCCGACGCACCGGTCGGTCCATTCGCACGTTGGCGCTCGCGTATCCATGCTCAGCGTTCCACCCAGGTTAAAATTCTATAACCGGCCGCGCCCTGAGGCTCCACCAGCGACCAGGCTTCGCGCCGGTCCCGCTCCCATCGGGCCGTAACCCCTATGGCAAAGCGGACAGGGTCGTCGCGCCGGGCGGATTTGAGCTTCTCCACCTTCACCGCCGTTTGTACGCCATCGGGAAAGGTGGTCTCACCCGCTTCCGGGCCCTCGGGCCGGGCTGCGGCGACCCGAAGCCGGCTCCACACCGCATCCCACACCGCGAGGCGCAAGCGGGCCTGACGATTGGCCCGCTTCTGCTCGGCTTTCAACCCGTAAGCGCGGGCCGCGCCCGCCGATAGAAGGGCGCCTGCCAGAGCCAGGGCGGCCAGGGCCAGGATCAGCGCCAATCCGCGCCTCTTGCGGCAAGGGCTTTTCATCGTTTCATTTTTCGAGCCTGCTCATTCAGCAAGGCTTGATTGATGCCCCTTTCCAAATCGGGGTCCCGTGTCCCGCCTTTCTGAAGCGCCTGCAGATAATGCTTCCGCGCCAATTCCGCATCGGGTTTCTTCAACCGCAACAGAATCTGGGCGAGATTGAAATGCGCCTCCGTCAGGTCCGGCTGCTGGTCCAGAGCTTTTTCGAACGCGTTGCGGGACCGGCCAAGGTTCCCCACGCCCAGGTAGGCCACGCCCAGAGTCAGCCAGATATCGCCCGACACCCGACGGGCTTTGGTCAGGGGCTCCAGTTCATGCACGGCGGTCTCAAAATCGCCCCTGCGGCACGAGGCAACGCCCATCAGCAGCGGAATGCCGGGATCCTCGGGAAGAAACTGCCGGATTTCCGTGAGAAGAATGAAGGCATTGGAATAAGAGCCCGACTCAATGAGTCGCCGCGCTTCCGCTTTTAAAATGGCGGGGTAGATTTCCGTTCCGGCCGCTTCTCCCCGCTTTCCTTCCGCCCGGTCCGCCCGTTCCGTCAGCTTGCGATTCTCTTCTTTCAACTTTCTGATTTCCGACCGGAGATCCGCCACCGTCTCATCCCTTTCCTCGATTCCCGCCCGCAGGGCCTTCATGGCCGTATCGGCGGAATCGCCGGACAGAGCAAAAGGCACAGGTCCCAAAACATCCGGGGCCGTCTTTTTCTCGGCCGATTCCAGATCCGCCGGAGCCGGTTTACCGGCCTTGACCATTTCAAGCGCGTTCTGGCAGATCAGGAAGCGACTACGCACGACATGGGTCCCCCATCCGGGATAATCGGCCTCGATGGAGGCCAGAAGGTCGAGTACCTCCTCGTAGGACGCTTCGGCCTCCGCCCGATCCCCTTCCCGCCAGGCCTGCTCCGCGCGGGTCATCAACACATAAGACTGCCCCAGGCGCTCCTCGGCGCCGGGTCCCTCGGAGGGCGCCGCCGGCGGTTCATCCGCCCCCACGGTTGCCAGCGCGGAAAAACCAAGCAGAACCAAACCCCAAACAGCGATTACCCGACTGCGCTTAAACATGACTCTCTCCTTCGCCCGGAAGCCCCGGGACGACATTTTCATCCATCTTGTACTGATTGATCTTGCGGTGCAACGTACGCCGGCTGATGCCCAGCTCCTCGGCCGCCTTCGACTTGTTTCCGTCGCACTTGCGCAAAGCGTTTAAAATCATGATCTTTTCGGTTTCGTCCAGCGACCGCACCGCCCCACCCCCGCCGGCGGGCAGCGTCAGTCCGGCCGGCAACCCCCGGGAATCGACGGCAGACCGGATGGCGGGGGGCACATCCCGCACCGTCAGCTTGTCCCCGCGCGCCAGCACCACCATGCGCTCGATCGTATTGCGCAGTTCCCGCACGTTACCGGGCCAGGAGTAGCGCATCAGCAGGTTGAGGGCATCGGGGGTGATCTCGCGAACCGGTCGGTTGTCCTTCGCAGCAAACTCCTTGAGCAGGGTGCCGCAGAGCAACGGCAAGTCGCTCAACCGCTCGCGCAGGGGCGGAATGGTGATGGACACCACATCGAGCCGGAAAAAAAGGTCGTCCCGGAACTTCCCCTCCTCCACCCGTTTTTTCAAATCGCGGTTTGTGGCGGTGATGAGACGGATGTCCACCTCCACCGTGGCGCGCCCGCCCACCCGCTCGAACTGCCGCTGCTCCAGCACGCGCAGCAGCTTGGTCTGGATGCCGGGATCGACCTCCGAAATCTCGTCCAGGAACAGGGTGCCCCCGTCAGCCATCTCGAAGCGGCCGATTCGCCGATCCGTGGCGCCCGTGAAGGAGCCCTTCTCGTGGCCGAAGAGTTCGCTCTCCAGCAGCGTCGGGGCCAGCGCCGCGCAATGCACCGCCACGAACGGCCCCTTGGCGCGTGTGCTAAGCCGGTGAATGGCATGCGCCACCAGTTCCTTGCCCGTTCCGCTTTCGCCCTGGATCAAAATGGTGGCGGAGGTCGGCGCGGCCTGGCGAATGACGTCGAACACCTCCTGCATGGGCGCCGATTCGCCGATGATGTTCTCCATGCCGAATTTACGGTCCAGTTGCTCCTTGAGAACCGTATTTTCCTGCTCCATGCGCGCCGCGCGCAACGCCTTGGCGATGCGCTGGTCCAACTCGCCCAGTTCCACCGGTTTCTGGAGAAAATCGGCGGCGCCGCGCTTCATGGCCTCGACCGCCGAGTCGACGCTGCCGTAGGCCGTCAGCATGATCACCGCCAGGCGCGGGGAGTGGGCCAGGGCGCGCTGCAGGAGCACCAAGCCGTCCATGCCGGGCATGCGCATGTCGCTGATCATCACCTGCACGGGATTCTGGGCCAGCAGGTCCAGCGCGCGCTCGCCGTTTTCCGCCAGCAGCACCTGGCAGCCGGCCTGCAGGGCCCGGCCGAGCCCGTCGCGGGTGTTCTTGTCGTCGTCCACAATCAAAACAAGAGGCTTGGCTTCCATCAGTCATTTCCTTTTTCGGAACGGGGGCCGGTGTCCGGCCGGGCTTCGGGCAGGCGCAGACGCCGGGTGTGCAGGGGCAGGAACAGGATCACGGCCGTTCCCTTGCCCGGTTCGCTGGTGATTTCAACCCGGCCCCCGTGCTCCTGCACAATGCGCTGCACGATCATCAGGCCCAGCCCGTTGCCGGTCGACTTGGTCGTGAAGTAGGGCTCGAAGAGGCGGCCCATCGCCTCGGGATCCACGCCGGCCCCGTTGTCCTGGAAGGCCACTTCCACGTCCTGCTCGTTGGCGGAGACGGTGATGGCGATCTCGCCGCCCGACGTCAGGGCCTCCAGCGCATTCTTGATGACATTGAAAAAGGCCTGCTTGACCTGCTCCCGGTCAGCCGGAACGGACGGCAGGGGCTCGTGAAGATCGAGGTTGACGGTGATGCCGCGGTTCTCGATGTCCTGCTTCAGGAGCGTCAGCGTTTCCTGCAGCACCGCCTCCAGGCGGGTCGGCGCGAGCTGCGGGCGCGACGGCCGGATGGCGCGCAGGAACTGCGTGATGATCGCGTCCAGCCTGGTGACCTCGGAGCGGGCAATGGCTGTCATCTCGGCAAGGCTTTTGCGGCGGTCGTCGTCGGGAAGTCCCTGCAAGTCCCGCTCCAGCAGTTGCAGGTGGATGGTCAGCGCGTTGAGCGGATTGCCGATCTCGTGGGCCACGCCGGCGGCCAGGAGCCGGATGGCGTTGAGCCGTTCGGACTCCACCAGGAAGGCGGCGCTTTCGCGCTCGGGGGTCACGTCCCGCAGGATCATCACCGCGCCGGAGGCCCGCTTCTCCACCAGGGCCAGCGGGACAATATAAAAATTAACGATGCGGTGGCGCGGATACGTCACCTCCATCTCCTGGCGCACCAGGCGGGACCACGCCCCGCTGTCGAGCCCCATCAGCTTGTTCCAGTCCAGCTCGCGCAAATGCTTCGAGACGGGCTGGCCCTTCACGGCGTCGGGCGAGAGCCCCAGCAGCTCGCCCGCCGCGCGGTTCATGTAATTGATGCGCCCCTCGGCGTCCAGCACCAGGAGCCCCTCCTGAATGGCCTGGAAAATCGTCTCCAGCAGGCCCTTTTCCTGGGCCAGGCGGACGAAGTAGGTCTGCAGGCTTTCCGGGTCAAGCCGGTCCAGCCGATCCATCAATCTGTCGAGAAAACCCGGTTTCATGGGGTCCGTCCCGCCAGAGCCGGAACGGGCTCCAGATATTGGCCGCGCGCAAAACCGCTCCCCCGCACCGGGGCGGCCAGGGAAATGCGCCCGGAAACCTCGTGCACACGAAGCAGGCCCACCTCCGCCCCCGCCATCCAGGTCAGCAGGTCGCCCGTGGCCGGATCCGTAACGGGAACAGCGCTCCTGCGGACCCGGTAGTCCATGCCCACTTCGAACCCGTCCTCCGCCCCGCCGTTCAAAATGACCGCATCGCCCTCGACCGCCGCGATCATCGGCTGCCAAAACTGCAGCGGGATGTCGCGCTGCAACTGGCGGACCCCCGAGCGGATCGCCTCCCGCGTCGCCTGGCCGAGGGGCGTCCGGTAAAACGCCTCGCCGCCGAAGCTGACGTTTTTGTATTCGGCTTCAAACCCGGCCTCGCGGGCATAGGCGTGGCCCATGCAGGGAACCGAGCCCACAATGACGCCGGTTTCCACGTCCACCACGGTCAGGCTGAGCGAAACACGGGCCACGTAGCCGCGGCCGAAGAGAAAAAACTGCCGCATGGCGATCATGAAGGAGCCGCCGCCCACATGCGTGAAATCGTTGATTTCGCCGCGGATCAGAAAACGGCAGTTCTTCAGCTGGCCGGTCGCGGCCCGGCCCTCGCGCCGAAAGAGCGGATTATTCTGGAGATTCAGCTCGCTCAGAACCAAGTCCAGCTTCTGGCGCTCCAGCACCTCGTACTTGCGGCTTTTCTTCAGCTCCCCCACCAACTGGTCGGCAATGCCGTCCCCAATCCGCCACTGGCCTTCGAAGCCGGAGCGGTTTTCAAAAGAGGTCACGGCCACGACCGGCTTCAGGGAACGCGTCACAAAAGGCTCGGGCGGCGGCGGAAGCAGGGTCGGCGGGCTGACGCAGCCGGCCGCCAAACCCAGGAGACCCAGGACCCCCGGAAGCCATTGTCTCCTCATGCGCGTCATATTCTCTCCTGATGATGAACCTATAGTCTTGTCCGGAGATTATGGTTCATGGTAAGGTAAAACGCAAATTGGAAATGCGACATTCTGTCACGACACCGGAGGCAAGCGCAGGGCGGCATGGGCGAAAACCACGTAACAGCGGAGCCGGAAAAAACCATCGTCACCGGCACGGTGGAGCGGATCGTCTTCCGGAACGAGGAAAACGGCTACACCGTCTGTGCCATTCAACCCGCCCGCCGGGCTCCGGAAATGATCGTGGCGGGCAGCTGCGGCGCAGTATGGGTCGGCGAACTGCTCAAGGCCGAAGGCCACTGGCTGCAGCACCCCCGGTTCGGCAGCCAGTTTATCGCCGACACCATCACCTGCGTGCCGCCGCTCGATCCGGGGGGCATCGAAAAGTACCTCGGCAGCGGCATTATCCGCGGCATCGGGAAGGTCATGGCCGAGCGGTTGGTGAAAAAATTCGGCACCGACACGCTGCGCATCATCGACAAGGAGTCCGGCCGCCTGCGCGAGGTGGAAGGCATCGGCGAAAAGCGGCGCGAGGACATCCGCAAGTCCTGGAACGAGCAGCATGCCATCCGCGACATCATGATCTTCCTGCAGTCCCACAACGTGGGGGTTGCCCAGGGCCACCGGATTTACAAATATTACGGCGACCAGGCCATCGCCATGGTGCAGGCGAATCCCTATCGGCTCAACCGCGACATCTGGGGCATCGGCTTCAAGTCGGCCGACAAGATCGCCTCCACCCTCGGCATCCCCTTCGACTCCCCGCTTCGCGCGCGCGCCGGCATCATCCATGTGCTGGAAACGCTGAACGAAGAGGGCGACTGCTACACCCCGCACGACGAGCTGGCGGAGGCGGCCGAAACGTTGCTCGGAATTTCCAAGGACAAGCTGGAGCAGGCGATCACCGACGAGATTGCCTCCCGCCGGCTGATCGAAGAGCGGGGCAATATCTACCTGGCCGCCATGCACGAGGCCGAAAGGGGCGTGGCCCACCACATCCGCCGCCTGCTCCGGACCGCTCCGCCGGAAAGCCCCCTGCCGATCGACGCCGCCCTCTCCCGTTCGGAGCAGCGGATGGGCATCGCCTTCGCCCCGGGTCAGCGCGACGCGCTGCGCATGGCGCTCACGCACAAGGTCTCCATCATTACCGGCGGACCGGGCGTGGGGAAAACCACGCTCGTCAAGGCGCTGGTGGATGTGTTCCAGGCCCGGCGCCGGGCCGTGTTCCTGGGGGCCCCCACCGGCCGGGCCGCCAAACGGCTCGAAGAGTCAACGGGTCGCGAGGCCAAGACCCTCCACCGCCTGCTCAAGTTCAATCCAGCCACGCGGCAGTTCGACCACGACCGCGCCTCTCCCCTGCCCGCCGACGTGCTGATTCTCGATGAAACCTCCATGATCGACATCACGCTGATGCACAGCGTGCTTCGGGCGCTGCCCGACAAGGCCTGGCTGGTTCTGGTCGGCGATGTCGACCAGCTGCCCAGCGTGGGGCCGGGCAACGTCCTGCGCGACCTGATCGATTCGGGCGCGGTTCCCTGCGCGCGGCTGAGCACAATTTTCCGGCAGGGCCAGAACAGCTGGATCGTCCGGAACGCCCACCGCGTCAATCAGGGCGAGCCCCTGGAGATGCCGCCCCGCGAAAAAGGGCTGAGCGATTTTTATTTCATCGAGCAGGAGGAACCGGAAGAGCTGATCCGCTCGATGATCAGCCTGATCACGGACCGGATTCCCGCCCGGTTCAAGCTGAACCCGCGGTCCGACGTGCAGGTGCTGACCCCCATGCGCAAGAACCAACTGGGCTCGGAGAATCTCAACCGCGTGCTCCAGGAAGCCATGAACCCCAAGGGCGCCGAATTGGAACGTTTCGGCCGCCGCTACCGCGCGGGCGACCGGGTGATCCAGATCCGGAATAACTACGAAAAGAACGTTTTCAACGGCGATATCGGCCTGATCGACGCCGTCGACGCGCCCAACCAGAAGGTCACGGTCGACTACGAGGGCAGCAAGACGACGTACGAAGCGGGCGAACTCGACGAACTGGACCTGGCTTACGCCTGTTCGATCCACAAATCCCAGGGTAGCGAATACCCGGCGGTTATCATCTTGCTGGCCACCCAGCACTTCAAGCTGCTCCAGCGGAACCTGCTTTACACCGCCATCACGCGCGGCAAAAAACTGGTTTGTCTTGTGGGATCGCGCAAAGCCGTGTATATAGCCATTAAAAATGACCGTATGACCCAGAGGCGAACGGGGTTGCAGGACCGCCTGACCGGGCGACTCGAGACGATGGACGAAAGGCCGGACGCGTGAATTTGAAACAAGTGCTTGACCCCCGAACCATAACACTCAAACTGAACAGCGCCACCAAGCAGGCGATCATAGAGGAATTGCTCGATCTTCTCGTGGCCGCCGGCAAACTCTCCAACCGCAACGATGCCCTGAAAGCCGTTCTGGAACGGGAAGCCAAAATGTCCACCGCCATTCAAAACGGCGTGGCCATTCCGCACGCCAAGACGGACTCGGTATCCGAACTGGTGACAGCCTTGGGCATCAAGGCCGAAGGAATGGATTTCGAATCGTTGGACGGCAAACCCTCGCAGATCTTCATTCTGACCCTGTCGCCGAAAACCAAGCTCGGCCCCCACATCCAGTTCCTCTCCTCGATCAGCCAGTCGCTCGAAGAAGCCCCGAACCGCCGCGCCCTCCTCCGCGCACAAACACCCCAGGCCGTGATTGACCTGCTGACCGCCTGATAATTTCAAGCGAATGGCATGACCTGCAAATGCTTGACACTTCATCAGTCGAATACCATTATAAAGGCTAGCTTGCGTTTGACGCCTCCGCGAGAGAAAACCATGCGATGGCAGCCGGTCATCCTGTTATGCCTGTTCGCCGGGATGCTCATCCCACGGCCGGGACTTGGGGACGACCGCATCCTTTCGGGTTGCGAATTCGACTATCCCCCTTTTGGGGATATTGGAATATCCGGCCACGCGGAAGGCTTTTCCGTGGAACTGCTTCGGGAATCGCTCGCCGAAATGGACCAAGACGTCTCTTTCAAAGCCGCGCCATGGTGCGACCTTAAAGAGGACCTGGCCGCCGGCCGCCTCCATGTCCTTCCCCTTGTCGCCCGAACACCCGAGCGGGAACGGATGTTTGACTTCACCTTCCCCTATCTCACCCTGCACGGAACCATCGTGGTGCGCAAAGACAATACCGGCATTCAGGGCGCGGCCGATCTTCGCGGCAAGAAAGTGGCCGTTCTGGAAGAGGATTTTGCGCACGACTACCTGCGCCAGTCCAACTGGGGCGCCCTGATCGAACCCGTGCCCTCCTTCGCCGTGGCGCTGCGCGAGCTGTCCGAAGGCAAGCACGACGCGGTGGTCATGATGAAGCTTCTGGCCTTTCACCTTATGAATGACGAAGGGCTGACCAAACTCAAAACGGTCGACTCAAACCTGCCCGGGTACTCCCAAAGCTTGTGCTTCGCCGTGCGCAAAGGCGACACGCGCCTCTTGGGACTGCTGAACGAGGGCTTGTCGATCGTGATGGCAAATGGCACCTTCCGGCGGCTGCATGCCAAGTGGATCGCCTCGTCGCAATCGCTCGGACAAAAAAAAAGCCGCCTTGTCGTGGGCGGCGACGCCCGTTATCCACCTTACGAGTACACGGACCGGAACGGAGAGCCGGCCGGCTTCAACGTCGATCTCACGCGCGCCATCGCCCGGCAAATGGGACTGACGGTGGACATCCGGCTGACCCGCTGGTCCGATATGCGGGAGGCCTTGAACCGCGGGGAAATCGACATTGTGCAAGGCATGTTCTATTCCCACGAACGAGACAGGAAATACGACTTCTCCCCCCCTCACACCATCGTGCATCATGTCATCGTCGTTCGCGAGGGGTCGGCTGAATTCTCAGACCTGGCTTCCTTGAAAGGCAAAACCATCCTGGTCCAGGGCGACGACATCATGCACGAACTGGCAATTGAAAAGGGCCTCGGAAAGCAGCTCACGGTGACCCCCACGCAGGAAGAGGCCCTTCGGCGCCTGGCGGCCGGGGAAGGCGATTGCGCACTCGTGGCCAAAGTGCACGCCCTATACTGGATACGGAAGAAGCGGTGGGATAATTTAAATGTTTCCGCAGCTTCCATTCTTTCACCCGACTATTGCTACGCCGCGCCCCATGGGAATGAAGCGTTGCTGGCCGAATTCTCGGAGGGTCTCGCCGCCATCAAGAACACCGGTGAATACCGCGCGATTCAAACCAAATGGCTGGCACCCTTCGATCATTCCCGCGGCTTCTGGACGTTCGTCAAAGTCAGCCTTTGGATTGCCCTCCCCCTGCTGACGCTGCTCGTCGGCACGCTGGCGTGGTCCCATTCCCTTCGCACCCGGGTTATCCGGCGCACACAGGAGCTGGAGCGGGAAACGGAGGCCAGCAAAAAAATGGCGCGTGAGCTGCAAAACACGGTTGAAAACCTGGCCCGATCCAACAACGAGCTGGAACAGTTCGCCAATATCACCTCGCATGACCTGAAGGAACCGCTTCGGATGGTGACGGGGTTTATGAGCCTTTTGAAAGAGCATGCCGAGGGCCGGCTGGATGCCAAGGCCGACAAATACATCGGGCTGGCCGCGGAAGGCTCCATGCGCATGCAGCGGCTGGTTGATGACCTGCTGGCCTATTCCCGCGTCGGCCGCGAAAGATCCATGACCGCCGTGGATTCCGCCGTTTCCCTGGACGAAGCGCTGAAAAACCTGAACAGGGCCATCGAGGAATCCGGCGCCATCATCACCCGCGACCCCCTGCCCGTGGTTCGGGGCAACATCACGGAAATGACCCAGCTATTCCAAAATCTTGTGGGCAACGCCCTTAAATTCAGGGACGGCCGCCCCCCTCAAATCCATGTCGGCTGCGGCCGTGAAGACGACGCCTGGCACTTTTACGTGCGGGATAACGGCATCGGCATCGAGCCCCAATACCTGGAGCGAATATTCCTGATTTTTCAGCGCCTGCACACGGAAGAGAAGTATCCCGGCACCGGCATCGGCTTGGCCATATGCAAGAAAACCGTGGAAAATCACGGCGGCCGCATCTGGGTGGAATCGGTCCCCAACCAAGGCTCCACCTTCCATTTCACGCTTCCCGCCAGCTGACCGGAAGTCTGCATTTCGCGGTTGCGCCCCGATCGATCTTCCTCTAGTATGACAAAATTCTGGTTTTTGTCGGTTTGACCGGGGGCGCGCATGACACAACTGGTGCAGCACGAGAAGCGGAAGCTCACGATTCTGCAAAAGGCCATGGGCGTTTTTTATGCCGAAGGCTACGCCAACACCACCTTTCAGAAAATCGCCGACCGCTGCGGCATCAGCCGCCCCATCCTGTACCTTTATTTTCCAAACAAAAAAGCGATCTTTCGCGGCGGCATCCTGCTGATTCTCCAGGATATCGACGGGCTGTTCCAGGCGATCCTGTCCAACCCCTCAACGAATTGTTCCCAGAAACTGCTGAATCTGTCGAATGTTCTCGTGGACCGGTTCATGGCGGAGCGCGAACTGTTCACCGTGCTTCTGGAATACTTCGCGATCCTGCGGACCAAAGGGGTCCACCCGCGGACCAAGGTCCTGCACATGACCGCCGGGGCGCGCAAAGCTTACACCGGCCTGATCCGCACCGGCATCCGGCGGGGCGAACTGCGCCCCTGCGATCCGCATCAGATCTACCAGGTCATCTTCTCGCTTCTGGAAGCCGCCACGCTGCGCCTGGCCATTCTCGGCGAGGAAAACGTGGATGACATCAAGACCGCCATCTCCCTGGTCGTGCGATCCCTGGAGCGGGCTCAGGCGCCGGCAAGCGGATCAACATCCGCCAAATAATCAACTCCCGGCACATCAAAACCGTGGGCTTCCAGGAAATCGTGGCGGATCCCCGCCAAGTCCGTCATTTCGGAGATATTCTCGGACGTGATCAGACCCATACGCCGGCTCACTTCGGCCTGCACATCGTCGCGCATCTCCCAATCGTCCAGCCGGATGCGGTTGTCCTCGTCCAGCTCCACCGGTCCTTGCGCGTGTATCTTTTCTCGGAACAGGCGCTCGATTTGTTCCACGCAACCCTCGTGGATCCCCTTCTCCTTCATAACCTTGAACAGGCAACCCATGTAAAGGGCTATGCCGGGAATCACCGCGCTGGCGCGGGTGACCAGCGCTTTGTTGACCGAGACCCACGCCCGGCCTTTCAGGGGGGAGGCTTGCAGCTTGCGATCAATCTCAAAGGCCGTCTTCTCCAGGTGCGCCTTGGCAAACCCGATGGTGCCGTGCCGGTAAATGGCGTGGGAAAATTCGGGGCCGATATACGAATAAGCCAGCGTGCGGCATCCCGGAGCCAGCACATCCGCCTTCTCAAGGTGATCCATCCAGCGCGCCCAATCCTCCCCGCCCATCACCTTGACGGTTCCCTCAATCTCCTCTTTCGTGGCCGTGCCGATCGTGCAGGTGCCAAGCTGACCGGTCATCAGGTCCACAGTCGCGCCCACATAAGAATCGCTGACCGTTTTTAACACGGAGCGATACAGGACCCCGTCCACCGGATCCGTTCGGGCCGGACTGGCCAGACTGTAGATGACGAGGTCGGCTTTCCGGCCCATCTTGCGAAGAACCGCCACCGTCTCATCCTTGGTCACATCTTGAAAGGCATCGCCCTCAACAGTGACGCCGGGGAGTCCGGCCGCAAGCGATTCCTTGTCGAATTCGCGGTTGTTATACCAACCGGGCGTGCCGGCCCGCTCCGCGCCGGCGGGACGCTCGAAGGAGACCCCCACCGTGGCCGCGCCGCAGCCGAAAGCCGCGGTGATGCGGCTGGCCAACCCGAAACCGGTGGAACAGCCGATCACAAGAACCGTTTGGGGCCCCCCGGCAATCGGGCCGCGCTGCTGGACGTAAAGAATCTGCTCATGCACGGCGGCGGCCAGTCCAACCGGATGGGCATTCATGCAGATGTTGCTTCGCACCAAGGGCTTGTCAATGATCACTTCGCCTCCGCCGCAATAGCCATCCACTCCGCTTCCACCGCCACGACGGCCTCGACAGTGGCGTGTCCCTTCTGGCGTATCATTTTCCTGGAGACGCGGACATCCTCGATTTCCATGCGGATTTCGTCCCCCGGCTTGACCGGCCGGCGGAAACGGGCTTCAATAACGGAAGCCATGAAAATGATGGCATGGGGCGGCAGAAGGCCCCGCTTGAGAACACCCGCCCCGCCGCATTGGGCCAGGGCTTCAATAAGAAGCACGCCGGGCACCACCGGGTATCCCGGAAAATGCCCCTTGAAAAAGAAATCGTTTTCCGTGAAAAGCCGCGTTCCCACAACCCGTCCGTTGTCCCAGCTTTCCAGCTTGTCGACAAACAGAAAAGGGTCGCGGTGCGGGATCAGCGACGGAATATCCGTGAAAGGCGCTGTCTCGTGTTTGGAATGATTTCCGGTCATAATGGCCTCCTTTTCCTAGCAGACTTACTATGTTGACAAAACGGAGAAGATTGTCAACACCAGAGCGATATTCCGCCTTGACCCACCTCCTTTCTTTCCCGATCATAGCCCCCTACGTAAAGGAGCCCGCATGAACCCGACTGCCATGGAAGAAACGATCACGAGCGCCATTGTGCGCCGCTATTTTCAAAAATTGGAAGCCCACCTGTCGGTCGACGTGGCCCTGGTCGGAGCCGGTCCATCATGCCTCGTCGCCGCCCGCGACTTGGCCAAGGCCGGTTTCAAGGTCGCCGTCTTCGAGAGCAAACTGGCGCCCGGCGGCGGCGTCTGGGGCGGCGGCATGCTCATGAACGAAGTGGTGGTGCAGGAGGATGCCACGCCGATCCTGGCCGATTTCGGCATTCGCACCGTAGTCGCCGGCAACGGCTACCGAACCTGCGATGCCGTGGAAATGGCGTCGGGCCTGATCTTCGGCGCGGTCCAGGCCGGCGCCGCCATCTTCAACGCCGTGAAGGTCGAGGATATCGTCTTCCACAACGAAAGCGTCTGCGGCGTGGTCATCAACTGGACCCCCGTCGTGCGTCTTGAAATGCATGTGGACCCCCTCGTCATCACCGCCCGGGCCGTTGCCGACGGCACCGGCCATCCCAGCGAAGTGGTGGCCATGGCCACGCGGAAGGCGGGAATTAAGATCGACTCCCCCACGGGCGGGATCCTTGGCGAAAAGCCGATGTGGATGGAAAGCGGCGAAGCGACCACAGTTATCAATACCAAGCGGTTGTTCCCCGGTCTTTACGCCTCGGGCATGGCGGCCAACAATGTTCAGGGCGGCTTCCGCATGGGGCCTATCTTCGGCGGCATGCTGAAAAGCGGACGGAAAATGGCGGGCCTGATCGCCAAGGATCTGAAGTAATGAGCGACCCCGCTTCAGGGCTGAAGGCTCAAGGGGAGGCTTTCGGTCTCTACCTGGTTCTGACGGATCCGGTTGCCGGCTATACCAATTGCGCCGAGGCTGCCGTCCGCGCCGGTGTGCGTTACATCCAGCTCCGGATGAAGCAGAGTCCCCGGGAAGAGGTCCTGAAAACGGCCCTTGCCCTATCCTCAATCACCTGGGGTTCGCCCACCCGTTTCATCGTCAACGACGATCCCGAACTGGCGGTGCAAGCCGAAGCCGACGGCGTTCACCTGGGCCAGGATGACATGCCGGTGGACGAGGCGCGCCGGCGCTTCGGCACCCTGGCCTGCTTCGGACTCTCCACGCATAATGAAGCCCAGGCGAAGGAAGCGCGGATTATCCGCCCCGATTACATCGGTGTCGGGCCGATTTTTGCGACCCCCACGAAGAACATTCCCGATCCCACCGTGGGGCTCGAGCGCATGGGGCGCATCATTTCTTTGTCCCCCCTCGCCTGCGTGGCCATCGGCGGAATCGACGCGGACAATCTGCCGGCCGTGTTGAAAGCCGGCGCCGTGAATTTTGCCGTCGTCCGCGCGGTTTGCCAGTCCACCAAACCCTACGATGCCATCCGCCGGTTGCAGGACATCCGGACCCGAAACACGAAAAAAGGGCCGGGTTGAAGTCCCCGGCCAATTGGTTTGCCGGCGGTTACAGCACAGTCACCGGATAGAGCAGCCGGCTAGTCAGGTTGGCCAGGGCCAGCAGTCCAAGCCCCTGCTGCAGCATGCAACGCATGCCGATCCCTTCGGCCTCGGACAGGAGAATATGGCCCTTGAAGGCCTCTTTCCCATCCGCCTTCGCCTTGCGGGAAATATCCAGGGAATAGCCCGCCGGCTCCGCATTCTTCCGAAAGCCGATCATCGTCGTGGACTCGCCGGAATCGTGATAGAGCCCCTTCCCGCCGCGAACCTGCTCGGCCCGGCCTTCCAGCACGGTCAACAGCTCGCCGGCATCCAGAAAGTCGATCTTCACTGTGGCGCGGTTCTGCCAGTCGAATGTGGCCGCCGTACGGGAGCCATCCTCGCCCCGCGAAGACGCCGTCTTCTGCCGGGCCATCTCGAGGAAGAAGCAACTGTCGCGCTCTTCCTCGGGCCGGCGGAGCCGGAAAGCGAGCCGCATGGCGGCGCCGCTCCCCGCCTGGGTGGGATGATAGAAAGTCAGGCGGTCGTTGTAGGTGAGTTTGCGGGTTTCCGGATTTACAGGTTCAGTCATATCAGGTCCTTTCTGCGGGTTACGCAGGGACCGTTCCGGAATGTCTCTGTAAAAATACCAAACTGCCGCGAGACGTCAAGCAGGAATCCGCGCTTACCCGTCGGCCGTCGTACGCAATTTGGCGGCCAGGTCCGCCATCGCAAACGGCTTCTGAATAAAGTGGACGCCTTCGTCCAACACCCCGTGACGGGCGATGATGTCCGCCGTGAAACCGGACATGAACAGACACTTCAGCTTCGGGCGTTTCACGATCAGCCGCGTGGCCAGTTCGCGTCCGTTCATGCCGGGCATGACAACGTCGGACAACAGCAGATCGATCTCGCCGGCATGCTCTTCCGCCATCAGCAGCGCCGCCTCCGGCATGCCGGCCGCCAGCACAGCATACCCCAAGGCCCTGAGCTTTCGGGCCACGGTGTTCAAAATAACCGGATCGTCCTCCACCAGCAGCACGGTCTCGCAGCCGCGGACTTCCGGTTTCGGCGGATCTTCCGCCGGTTGAGCCACTTCCTCTCCCAGGTACCGCGGCAGGTGAATCCGGAAGGTCGTCCCCTTCCCCAGCTCGCTGTAAACGCCAATTTGCCCCTGGTTCTGCCGGACGATGCCGTACACCGTGGCCAACCCCAAACCGGTTCCCACACCCGTCGCCTTGGTGGTGAAGAACGGCTCAAAGATCGAGTCCATCGTCTTCTTGTCCATCCCGCATCCCGTGTCGCTCACCGTCAACAGCACGTAGTCGCCAGGGGGGAACCCATCATATCGCATCGCACAGAGTTCATCCACGCAGACATTCTCCAGGGCAATGCGAACGACACCGTAGCCGCAAATGGCGTCGCGCGCGTTGACGCACAGGTTGACCAGGATCTGGTCGACCTGGCTCGGATCGATCCGCACCGGCCACAGGTTCTCGCCGCACACCAGATCCAGTTCGATGTCCTCGATGATGCGTCGTAACATGGCCAGCAAGCCGCCCACCGTTTCGTTCAAATTCAGGATTCGGGGCGAGACCGCCTGTTTGCGGGCGAAAGCCAGCAATTGACGCGTCAGCGCGGCGGCTCGGCGGGCCGCGCTCTGGATCTCATCCAGGTCCCGCCGGATCGGACTGGCGGGATCCAGTTCCTCGGAGGCCAACTGCGCGACTCCCAGAATGGACTGAAGGATGTTATTGAAGTCGTGCGCCACGCCGCCGGCCAACCGGCCGACAGACTCCATCTTCTGCGTTTGGGCCAATTGCAGATGAAGATTCAACTCCTCGGTGATGTCCCGCTTGACGGCGACATAGCTGGTAATGGAGCCCGCCGCGTCGCGCACGGGCGAAATGGTGGCCTCTTCGGTGTAGAGCGACCCGTTCTTCTTCCGGTTGATAAACCGCCCCTGCCAGGTCTGCCCGCCGGAAATCGTTTTCCACATGGCGCGATAGAACGCCTCGTCCTGCTGGCCGCTATTGAGCATGCGCAGATTCCGGCCGGCAATCTCGGAGCGCGTGAAGCCCGTCACCGTCTCGAACATGGGGTTGACATACAGAACCGACCCCTGCTTGTCCGTGATGACAACCATCTCCGCAGCCTGCTCAATGGCCGTGGACAACCGTTTGAGATCGGCTTCGGCCCGGACCGAGTCCTCAAGGATGCCCAGCAAGGCCCGGCGAGCCTGGGCGCTTTCCTCAAGCAAGGCGGACACCCGGACCTCCGCGTGCTTGAGATCGCTGACGTCGCGGTGTAGCAGCGTGACTTGCCGAACGGCCCCAAACTTGTCCTTGATCGGATACGCAATGGTCTGCACCACGCGTTTGAGGCCGGGACCGGCCTCCGTTTTCGGCGTGAACTCCACGGAAGGAAGCGCAACGGAATGTCCCGAAAAAGCTTGTTTCAAGGATTCCTGGACGCCGCTGTCCGCGAATTGATCGAACCCCGCCTTTCCCCAGAGCTCTTCACAGGCCCGATTGACCTGGAGCGTCTGGCCGCCGGCATCCAAGACCTGGATGGCAAGCGGAGACTGGGCGACCATGTTCGTGAAAAAAACCTCTCTCTCCCGCAGTTCCGCCTGCTGGACGCGAATGCCGG
The DNA here is from genome assembly GCA_046484345.1 of Kiritimatiellia bacterium. Taxonomy (GTDB): domain Bacteria; phylum Verrucomicrobiota; class Kiritimatiellia; order CAIKKV01; family CAIKKV01; genus CAIKKV01. The sequence continues at coordinate 5,404 of JAWOJA010000033.1, read as the reverse complement.
AGTCAACACGAAGGAGCAGGACGAAGGCGAAACTCAGCAATAATATGAGGACCAGCACGGCCGCCACCGGCCCTTCGGGCGGAACCGGTTGGGCGGCCCAATAAAGGCCCACCCCCGTGGCACCCACGATCACCGCCAGGATCAGGCTAGTCGGCATCCATAACGAAAATGGTTTTGCTTTCATAATAATCGAACCCTACAGGCCATTCGATGCCTCCGCGCCGCCATACGGCGGCTTCTCGCCCAACTTCGCGGCCAGCGCATTAACCTCGTTCTTCAATTCGTCGATCCGACCCTCGCGGCCCAGTGTCACGGCCTGCCAACGGCGCAGTTCTTCCAACTGCGTCTCCATCTGCTCCTCCGCCCGCTTGCGTTCGGTAATGTCCTGATTGACGACAATGGCGCCCTGGACCGTCCCCGCCTCGTCAATCACGGGCGCGGTGTAGTTGAGGATGGTTTTTTTCTTGCCGTCAAAGGCGTCGATTTCCAACAGTTCGTCCACCACGGTCACCCCTTCGCGGACCGTTCGCGCAAGCGCCCAATCCTCGGGGGCAAGCTCCTGCCCGGAGGGCAAGCGGCGCGCCTTGAAAACGCCGTAGTTCGCCAAATCGACCTTTGGCTCGGCGCCCCAAATCGCCACGCCCGCCGGATTGCCGCGCAACAGTTTTCCGTTCCTGTCCGCAAACCACAGGCCGATCGGAAGAATTTCAAAGATCTTCTGCAGCACACTTTCCCTCTGCCGCAAAGCCTGCTCGCCATGTTTGCGGGCCTCATTCTCGGCTTTCAACTCGTCCAGAAGTTTGAGCGTGGCGGCCTGACTCTGCTGAAGCGCCCGCGTCCGCTCCGCCACCAGCCCGGCCAGCCGTTTGTTGTCATCGCGCTGCATCAGCGCGGCGGCTTTGATTTTAACCATGGCCCGGATCTGGGCGGTCAGCTCAATCTCGTCGACCGGCTTGCTGAGGAACCCCTCCGCCCCCGCTTCCAGGCCTTTGATGCGACTGTCCCGGTCGGCCCGGAGCGCGGTCAGGAAAAGAACCGGTATCGTTTTGAGGCTCCCATCCTGCTTCAGCTTCCGGCAAACCTCATATCCATCCATGCCAGGCATGACGATATCCAGCAGGATCACGTCCGGATCTTCCACCCTCGCCAGCTCAATGCCCTCCAGACCGTTCAACGCGGTCAGGAGCCGGGTGCCCGGCAATTTATCCGACACGACCGCTTTCAGCGTTGTCAGGTTATCCGCGTTGTCGTCAATTGCCAGGATCTTCATGCCTCATCCCCCCCATCGAGAAATTCCCGCAACAACGCCTTGAGCGCTTCATGATCGATCGGCTTGGACAGGTAGCCGTCAAAGCCCCGGGCCAAAATCTCCTCCCGATTGCCCTTCATGGCGCTGGCGGTCACGGCAATCACCGGAATATCGCGCAGCAACTCATCCGCCCGGACAGCCGCGAGAGCTTCAAAACCGTCCATGACGGGCAGCCCAACGTCTGTGAGGATGATATCGGGCTTGTGCGCCCTCGCCTGCTCAAGGCCGCTCCGGCCGTCCGCCGCTTCGAGGACGCGGTAGCTGTCGCTCAAAAGGGCTTTGGCGGTGCGCAGGTTGTCGGGGTTGTCTTCCACCACGAGCACAACGGGTTTTCCGGGGCGAGTCGCCCGCCGGCGGCGGGCCGGCGGGGCAACCGGTCCCGCCTGAGCGGGAGCGACCATCCGGGCCACCGCGGCGAGCAGCCCCGCCTTGTTGATGTCGCCCTTCTGGATCAGTTGGTGGATGTGATTGCCCTTGAGGAAGCTCAACTCCTCCTGGGTCACCACTTTGGCGGTCAGGATCAGGACGGGCAACTGGGCCGTCCGCCTCTCCGCGCGGATCGCCGCCAGCACGTGGAACCCGTCCACCTCCGGCATCATCAGGTCCAGAATGGCCGCAGCGGGCAGTGTCTCCTCAATTTGCGCCAATGCTTCCTTGCCGTTGCGCGCCACCTGAACGCGATACCCTACGGCCTGAAGAATGTCGGTCAGCTGGATGATGGACGGCTCGTTGTCCTCCACCACCAGAATCGTCTCCCCCCCGCCGGATGGGGCTGGCGTGGGACCGTGCACGCTATCCAGGAAATCCGCTGCGGCTTCCGTCGGCTGGATTTCGCCCTCCATCTCGAGCACCAGCGGCAGGCGCAGAGTAAAGGTCGAGCCCTTGCCGAGGGCGCTTTGCACCGTGATGGCGCCGCCAAGCAACAGGGCGTATTTCTTCGCGATGGCCAGCCCCAGTCCGGTGCCCCCGTATTTGCGGGAGGTGCTGTCGTCGGCCTGCCGAAACTCATCGAAGATATGAGGAATATGGTGGGCCGCAATCCCGATGCCGGTGTCGGAGACGGACACGTGAATATGCTTGTCCACCACCCGAACCGAAATATCCACGGTTCCGGTTTCCGTGAACTTCACCGCGTTGCCGACGAGGTTCTGCAGGATGTGGCGGCATTTATGGGAATCGGAAAAAACAGGCGGCACATCATCGCCCGCCAGACGGGTGAGCGAGACCCCCTTCTCCCGCGCCTGCGGCTCGAGCATGGCCGCCACCTCCCCAACCAGCTCGCGGAGGCAAAAGCGGCTGACGCTGAGCTCCTCCCGGCCCGACTCGACGCGCGACAAATCGAGAATGTCGTTGATCAGCTCCAGCAGGTTCTTGCCGTTGCGTTCGATGATTTCAAGGTAGCCGTACTCCTCCGCCGGAATGGCGTTGGCCAGCCGACGGTTCAGCACACCCGACAGGGCGATCACCGAGTTGAGCGGCGTGCGCAGCTCGTGGCTCATGTTTGAGAGGAACGCGCTCTTGAGCCGGTTGGCCTCATCCAGTTGGCGCTTCTGCACCTGCAACTCGGCGTTCTGTTCGGTCAATTCGTCCGCCTGCGCCGCCAGTTCCCGTTTCTGCGCATCCAACTCCTGGTTCTGGTGTTCGAGCCGCTCCACCAATTCCTTGATTTTCTGGAAACCCAGCACGCCATTCAAGCGGGCGGTCAGAACGCTCCAGATGTCGTTGACCAGCCGCACGGACGCGGCATCAAAAGCGCGGATGCTGGCCAGGGAAATAACCGCCAGAACCGAGTCCGTGCCCAGCACGGGAATAGTGAGAATTTCCCGCGGCTTAAACTCCCCGCTCGCGGCGGCGAAAACGAAACGCGAATCGACGGGAATATCGGTGATGCGCTGAATCTGGCGCGTGGCCACGGCCGAACCGAGTTCTCCCTCCAACTCCGTTGCGGAAAAGGAGGCCCGCCCGCCGGCGCCCAGCCCGATGGACTGGAAGTGTTCGTAAGCGGTCCGTGCGCCGTTCAGGAAATAAACCGCCCCCACCTGAGACCCGGTGTGCTCAAGCAGCGCCTTGAGCAACTCGCGGCAGAAGGCGTGCGCCTCATCCTCCCGGAGCATGACACCGGCAAGCCGGGCCTCGTTATCGTTGATCTTCAGCTCCATCTGGATCACGTCGGCCATGGCGTTAAAGGCGGACGAAAGCTTGCCGAACTCGTTGCCGGAAACATACCGGCTGCGTCCCTCCAGCTTGCCCTGCCGGAACTGTTCCGTCACCGTCGTGAGCTCCGCCAGGGGCGACTTAACCCCCTTCAACAGAAACCAGGCAACGAGAACAAACAGGAACAAAATAACAGCGAGGACGCCAAGCAACTGATGCCGGAGCATGTTTTTTTTCGCCAAGGCGTTCTGATAAAACTGGTCGCCCGTTAGACGAGCAAAATTGTCGATCGTCCGGAGCTGCCCCATCAGAACGGCCGCCTGAGCACCGCCAAGCCCGCCGGCCAGGGTGCGGGCCACGCCTTCGGTTCTTTTTCCCGCCCGGAGCATCCGAATCGTCTCCTCGCGGATGCTGTTCCATTTTGCAAAATCGTCGCGCAGCGAGGTGACGTCGGATCGCGGGCCGCGATAGAGGGCCTCCAGAAAATCCAGCTGTCGCAGGGCATCGGCTTTGCGGATATCCATCTCCTGCAGAACCCGGTCAAACTCCTGATCGCCCTGAACCAGCACAACGTCTTTCATGCCCCGGTGCATGACCAGTACATCGGCTTCAAAATCACCAATGGCCCGACGCACCTGCATGGAATATTCGTAAAGGCCCTTCGTCTGTTGCCATTGATGTTCCGCCTGCACCCAGGCCAGCGCGCCCAGAAGCAGGACGAGCGCCAGAATAACACCCAGCCCGAGGCGCAGTTGCGCGGCAATTTTTAGATCGTTGAACTTCACGATTGTCCCATTTTCTGAAAGATGGCCGACGGGGGCGCCACCGCGCGGAAGCCGCCGACGTTGTTAACGGTCTCCCTCTCCGCCTCTCCTGTCACGAAATAACCGCCGGGCGACAGCGCGCGGGAAATCTTGCCCAAGACCTGCCTGCGAATCTCCGGTCGGTAATAAAAAAGAAGATTGCAACAGAGGATCAGGTCGAAGTCGCCATAAATGCCCGCCGCCGGACTGGCGGAGCCCTCATCGCGCAGATCGTAGGGGGAAAAATCCACCCGCTCCCGAAGCCGCGGAATGACGGCATACGCTTCGCCTTGCCGGGTAAAAAAAGCGTTCAGGCGTCTCAGGCTCATGTTGCCCAGGGATTCGGCGCTGTAAACGCCGGTCCGGGCATGGGCCAGCTCGGGCTCGGACAGGTCGGTGGCAATGATACGAGCAGAAATCGGCAGTCCATCCCCCCGGGCCAGCTCATCCAGCAAGATGGCGATGGACCAGGCCTCCTGGCCGGCGGCGGCGGCGGCGGACCAGATCCGGATCTCGGCGCGGTCGGATCTTTTTTTCTCCGCGATAAGGTCGGGCAGGACCAGTTGTTCGAGCAGGGCGAAGGTCAGCGGGTTTCTGAAAAACTCGCTGTAGTTGATGCTCAGCGAATGCACAAAGCAAGTCGCTTCCGCGGGGTTGTCCGCCAGATGACTGCCGTAGGCTTCCACGGTCTGAATGCCGGTCGCCGCCAAGCGCTTGCCGATCGAATTCCGAAGGAACGGCCCGTCATAGGAGGCGATGTCCAAGCCTTCAATCCCGTCCAGAAATTGGGCAATCCCACTCAAAAGTTCACCGGAATCCTGGTGCATCGGCTTCACTCATCCCCCCCTATGCGGAATTCTTTATATAATCGCAGAAATGGGCGGGCAAAGCAAGAAACGAATAGTAATCGGTCAGTTATCAGGGATTGATTGGCGGCTTTGAATTGTTCGGCGACACCGAGTACGTGTTTCAGGCTTCCGGAGGCGAGAGTCCGTGATGCGGAGAGGCCGCCCGGAACGAAACAGGCCGGTGTCCCTCGCGGCCTCTCAGCATCCCCGTTCCCGTCTGCGGCGACGCGTCCGCCTTGGAATGGTCAGCCGCTAATCGCCCCCTGATAACTGACCGATTACCAGGTTCG
>JAWOJA010000077.1:0-4298 GCA_046484345.1 Kiritimatiellia bacterium | reverse complement strand
CCTCCACAAAGGAGCGGGTTTTACACAGCCCCATCCGCCCTTCGCGGATGCGGCACATGTGGGGACACAGGAGACACTGCCCCATGTCGTCAAATATTTTCCGCCAGTACCGTGCCTCTTTCATAACAGAGCCCCCCCCCACGCACATGACCTCACGGCTGTGATATCCTAAAATGAAGCGGCCTGTGAGTAAACACAAAAAGTAATCGGTCAGTTATCGGGGGTTTGATTGGCGGCTGACCGATTCACGCAATAAGGATCGTCGCCGCAGGCGGGAACGGGGATGCGGAGAGGCCGCGGACCAATTTAAAGCCGCTTATCAAACACCCGATAACTGACCCATTACGAAGAATGGATCAGGGAATGTGATAAATATAGCCTTTCACCGAGGCCGAAGAAATGTCGGTGACCGTGATTGTCTGCACCTCAACGACCGTATTGCTGTGAAAGCTGGTATAGGTCGTGTAGGGGCCCGTCAAGCGATCAAGCGTGCCCCACGAGGGTTGCGAAAGGCTCCACGTAGACTCGCCGCTTCCGCCCTGCACGGCAAAGTGCACATGTTCCCCGTACCTCAGGTTGACAGTCTGAGGCTCGATAAATAGCGTGTCCCCCGGAATATGGGCAACGTCAACCTGGGCGGAGCCCCCGCTGGCGCCGACCACGCGGATTTGTTGCACGACGATCTTGCTGCCCGGATCGGTGTATTGATTGACATATACGACGCTCCGCCCGTTGAGCCGGGATAGTACGCCCCAGCCCGGCGTTTCCAACGACCATGTGTAGGAGGAGTCGCCCGAAGCCGTAAAGGCGAGCGACTGTCCCTGTTTCAGGCCCGCCGAGGCTGGAATCACGCTCACCTGGGAGGTGGAAACCGAACGGGTCACGTGGGTAATGAAGGCGTTCGCCATTTTCTGCTCAATCGCTTCATTGGTTGCGCCCCCGGCCTCCTCATCGGCCACAACCGTGACCGTCTGCACAAGAGGTGACGCCGGAGAGACCAAGCTGGTATAGACAACCGTGTCGCCCCGGTCGGAACTCAAGCTGCCCAACGTGTTGTCGGACAACCTCCAGATGTAGTCATCCCCGCCGCTGGCCTCCAATCGAACGGTTTGTCCATTCTGCAGCGTGGCGCTGGCGGGTTCTATTTCGAGCTCGTTGCTCCGGGACGTCACTTCGCAGCCCATCAGGAAAACATAGGCCGAGATGGACACCAAAAATCCGCCTATGCCAACTCGCCCCGGTATTTTCATGAGCTCCTCCTGAATGCACCTTCAAAATTTAAATTATAGAACTCTGCCGCATTGCCGTCAATGCGCGTTTGGACTCCCCCAGCCCCTCATGCCTTCACGAGCGCGGCCGCATAGAAACCATCCGCCTCATGCTCCCCGGGAAGCCATTGACGCTCCGCCGCCTTGCGCCAGCCGGGGTTGCGCGAAAGCCAGCCTTTCACAAGCAGGCCGTCCTCCTCCGGTTCCATGCTGCAGGTGCTGTAGACCAGCCGCCCGCCGCCCTTTACCAGGCCGGCCGCCGCCGTCATCAGCCGGTCCTGAACCCCCGCCATCTCCACCACCGATTCGGCTGAAAACCGCCAGCGCGCATCGGGCCGGCGACGCAACACGCCCGTATTGGTGCAGGGCGCATCCAGCAAGACCCGGTCAAACGCCCCACCCTTCAAAAGTTCGCGCACCGTCAACGCCTGGGCCAGGTCTCCCTGCATCACCGTCACGCCCTGAACGCCCAGCCGGGTCAGGTTCTCCCGCACATGGGCCAGACGGGACTTGCTGACATCCAGGGCCACCAGGCCCTCGCCCCCGCCCATCCGGTCCGCCATGTCGGCCAGCTTTCCGCCCGGCGCGGAGCAGGCGTCCAAAATCCGTTCGCCCGCCTTCGGCTCCACCAAATCAACCGCCACCAGCGTGGAGGGATCCTGTACCGCCAGCCAGCCTTCACTCCAGCCCGGCAGGCGGGTGACCTCAAGGCCCCGTCCCAGCGTCAGGCATCGGCCCGGAAAGGCCGGATGCGGCTGAAACACCACGCCCTCGCGGGTCCACCGCTCCATCAACTCCTCCGGCTTGACCCGGCCGCTCTGAATCCGCACCGTCACGCCCGGCCGGGAGTTGTTCCAGTTCAAAATGGAGGCCGTCTTCTCCCCGCCCAGCAAGCGGAGCCACCGGTCCACCAGAATGTCGGGATGCGACTCCCGGACCGCCAGAGGGGCCTCCCTGGCCAAAGCGGCTTGCAGGGACGCCTTCTCGCGCAACGCCTTGCGGATGACGGCATTGGCAAAGCCCGCCACCGCTTTTCCCCGGACGGTTTTGACCGCCTCAACGGTCTCGTCGACAAGGGCATAGGGCTCCAGAAAATCCATGTGGAAAACCTGGTACAGGGCGGCCATCAGGTGCGCTTGCAAAATCGAATCCGGCTCCCGGTTGACCAGCCGTTCGAGATACCAGTCCAACTGCCGTTTCCACTTGATGGCGCCGTAGGAGACTTCCATCAGGAAAGCCCGGTCCTTGGTTTCGCCGGAAATCAGCCGGTCGGGGAAGGTTCCTTCCTCGATCCAGCTCAAAATGATTCGGGCCGCGCGTTGGCGGGTGTCGCCTTTCATGTCGTTTCCTTTTCCCGGAGCGTACCAAGCCGGAGTTGGCCGCAGGCGGCGTTGACCCCCTTGCCGCGGGAAAAGCGGCAGGTGGCATTGATGCCGTTGCGGTTAAGAATGTCGAGGAACAGGTCCAGTGTTTCCGGAAGAGGTCCGACATGCGGATACTCGGGCACCGGGCTGAGGGGAATCAGGTTGACGCGGCAGGGGAACGGCTTCAGGAGCCGGGCCAGCGCGTGGGCCTGGTCGGGCGAGTCGTTCACATCGCGGATGAGCGTGTACTCGAATGTGATGATGCGCTTGGTGTCCCGGGTGTAGGCGGCGCAGGCCGCGAGCAGCTCGGGCAGCGGGTACTTCCGGTTGATGGGCATCAATTGGCTGCGCCGCTCATCGTCCGCGGCATGCAGGGAGACGGACAGCTCAACCTGGATCCCTTCGCCAGCAAGACGCTGGATGCCGGGGATGACGCCCGCCGTGCTGATCGTCAGGCGCCGCGCGCCGATCCCCATCCCGTCCGGATCATTCAACAGTCGCACGGCCTTGAGCACGGCGTCGTAATTGTCAAACGGCTCGCCAATGCCCATGAAAACCACGTTGCTGACCCGCTCTTTCCAGTAACGGGCCGCCTGCCGGACCTGGTCCACAATTTCACCGGCCTGCAGGTCGCGGTGATAACCGCCCTTGCCGCTGGCGCAAAAAGCGCAGTTATAGCGGCAGCCGGCCTGGGAGGAGACGCAGACCGTGCGGCGGTCTTCCGCCGGGATCAGCACCGTCTCGATGCATTCATTGTCCGCCAGCCGCAGCAGGAGCTTGATCGTGCCCGAGACGTCCTGCTTGACTTCCGCGGCATGCGTGGGACTGATTTCAAAAAAGGACCCCAGCTGCTGCTGCAATGCCGGCCCCAGATTGGTCATGCGCGACCAGTCCGCGGCCATCTGGACCTGGACCCAGCGCCAGACCTGGTCCGCCCGGAAGGCCGGAAGCCCCAACTCCCGGACAGCCGTCTTCATTTCCTCCCGGCTCATTCCCACCATATCGCGCTTTTCACTCATATCCCCTCATAGTGCCATGACCGGGCATAAATGGAAACGACCAATTTTGTAATCGGTCAGTTATCGGGGATTGATAAGCGGCTTTGAATTGGCCCGGCGGCATACGGGTACGTATTTCAGGCTTCCGCAGGCGAGAGTCCGTGATGCGGAGAGGCCGCAGCGGACACCGTGCCGGGACCGTCCGTCTTGGCGGTCGGCGCTATCCGCCCCTGCCCTCGGGGCGAATTTGAGGGGTCAGGTCTTCTCATTTTACATTTCGGCTTTTAATCGCCCAAAGGCCCCTTAGATTTTTTGCAGCCCGATGGCGGAATGAAGGAAATGTAAAATGAGAAGACCTGACCCCTAATTCCTCACCCGCTTGCCCCGGCGGCAGGCCTCCGCTCCCAGCGCGATGGCACAGTGTGTCTTGCCGACGCCCGGGTTTCCCACCAGGATCACCCCCTCGGCCTGCTCGATCCAGTGGCACTCAGCCAGTTGTAGCATCCGCTGCTTGTCGAAGCCGGGGGAGCCGAACCGGAGCCAAGGAGACCTTGACCCTGGACGACGCCCAGGCGATTTTGCATGATTTTAAAGATGTCGCGGCTGTCGCGCCGCTGGTCTCGGGTCGCGCACAGGTCAAATATTTCAATCGCAACAGCAACACCACC
>JAWOJA010000039.1:0-38186 GCA_046484345.1 Kiritimatiellia bacterium | reverse complement strand
GCGTATGTATGCCACGAGCTCCGCGTCGGGTGGGCCGATGGATATTCGATTGGGGATACCCAACAGGGTGGAGTAGGTTCGCATGAGCAGGCAATGGAGTCGGTTTTGGCTTTGCTTTTCACCGGGATAGCGTATTTGATTCCAAGCTTCCCGAAGCACGATGCGGCTTCGTATCTGGTAGTTGATCAGATCCGAGATGGTATGTCGTTTAGCGACTTCCACCTGTACGTTCAGTCCAGCCGCCGCGCAAAGACGGCTGAGGCTTGCCGGCGTATAGTAGAAAAGATGCTCGAACGGCTTGAGGTGGCCGATGAAGGAGCGGCGAGAGAGCGTTACGGCCCAACTTGCCGCGTTTGGGACTCTCACATAGATCATTCCGGTCTTGGTCAGCCATGTTGCCAGATGTTGGAGCATGGCAATGGGATTCTGAAGGTGCTCGAGAACGTGTTTAAGAACGATAACGTCGTAGGGCTTTTGGGGATGAAAGTCCTCAATCGCCAAGCACCGGCAGTCCAGTCTTTGAGCTCGTGCCCACCGGGTGGCGTTCTCCGAGAGATCAATTCCCGAGGCCGTCCACCCTTGCCGATTCATGTATCCAACCAGCAGCCCATGAGCGCAGCCGACATCCAAAAGGTTGCCGCCCTGATAGCCTGCCCGCGCAATGTCGAGCGCGACAGCTTTCAAAGGTGGAATGGCGTAACGGTCCAGCAGCGCTTGGCCAAGCGTCTCAACCCCCGGCGTGTCATCGTATAATGAGCCATAAGGGTCGACGGGGGCCGAATTCGGATGGGAACGCTGGTAGAAGAGGCCGCAATCCATGCAACGGATGATGTCGAACCCCAAGCCGGCAACTTCAACGGCAGGTTGCCCTCCTTGCGGGCAAATGGGACAATCCCTCGGCACTTCGAGCATAGATATCCTTACGGCTAGGGGCGGGGATTCCGTTTGTGATAAATAACAAGCAGTACGCCAACGAAAATCAGGAAGGCACTGAGGCCCCAACCGGCCAACGCGACCTGTAATGCCCGTTTTCCGCCCGATGGGGTGTATGCCCATTCAAGGGTGTGCTTGCCAGCGGGTACGGGACAAGCCTGCATGATGCCGTTCGCTTTCCAGCATGGCACGGGTTGTCCGTCCACCGTGGCCCTCCAATCAGGGTGATAACGCGTGAGAAACACCACCATTCCCGGTTGGTCCGACTCCGTTTCGGCAATCACGCGTGTCAGGGAAAACGACGTGATGCGGCAACTCGATGGGGAGGGAGCGGTTGAGGACAGAACCGGCAAATCAGAAGCGGGCGCGTGGACCAGCACCTCCTGCCCGGGATCGAAACCGCGTGCGGCCATGAGTTCGGCGGCCTCTTTTTCGGGAACAGCCCGCCAGCGGGTGACCCTCACGCACCGGGATAAGGCGGTTTTCAACTCATGGATCACCACAGAGGTGTTGCCGGCTTTCAAGGACAGAACCGGTTGCAGAAGGGGATCTTTCAGGGCGGCGGGCGCCACGATGTAGCGGACGTTGCAGAGCCGCCAGAACTTGATGGGATCCGCCTGCTCGAGGCGTCGCTGCAATATCAGAAACGCGTCCGGGAGGCGCGAGGGGAATGGGTCTGCGAATTCCATGCCCTCCATGGCCGAAATTTCACGGATGTGATGGAATATTCCATCCTGACGGAGGAACCGGAACCGGCATGGCATCTGGACGGATTTAACAAACGGCGTGAAGGGACCGCCATTAACTTCAGGCTCCCAGGCATGATAGGGCATGTAGTGGCTGTTCACATAAAAGAGTTCGGCCGTCATGGCCGCAATGGCCATGGCCATGCCCAGGCGTTGGCTCCAGGTTTTTTTGGCGCCCCGTCCGGTGAGCATCAGGTAAAGCGCCAGACCGCCGGCGCCCCAGAACAGGGCAGCCCAACCGACCGATTCCGCCGATTGGCGGACCAACGCTTTCTGCTGCCAGAAGGGGAATGGATTGTTTTCCATTTGGCCCAGAAGAACCATTCCGGCGGCCAGGAGCATCAGCCCCGGAATGAAGGCCAGTAACGCGGCTTTCATGCGCGTGATCGCAGGGGCGTCCATTCGGGTTGCTTCGGCCAAGCCGAGTGCGCCCAGAACGCCGGCGCTGAGACTGGTGACGTAAAACCATTTGATGGGGTTGCGCAGGGAATCCATGCCCGGAATCGAGAAAAACAGGCGGTAAAGAGGACCAAATTTCCCGAACGCCAGCAGAAGGGTAATTCCGCCTGCCACGGCAAAAAACCAGACTTCCGGATCTCGCCACCGGAACACGAGCGCGAGAAGCAGGCCCAGCAAAGTGATGGCCCCCAGATACTGGCAAACATCATTCAAATTGGGCATGCCCTGACGGTGGGTCATCCACCCTTCGGTCTGCCCGATTCGCCCGCGATAGGGATTGACCGGGTCGCTCGAGCCCCACCCGAAGAATCCGGGCACGGCCGTGTCGATCATTTCCACTGGAGGCACGGACCACTGCGTGGCCCAGAACCACTTCTCTTCGCTGCTCATGGATTGGCCGCTCGTGTTTTCAAGGCTTGTCGCCGATTTGTCGGCAGCCACTTGATTGACGAGGTTGGCAAAGAGGGCCTGGTAAGACATCAATACGACCAGGATGCCGGCCACCAGGATGCCGCCGAACGTGCCGGCCCATTGGCGGGGTGTTGTGCGGTTGGCGCGCGAACGGACCAGCAGGAACAGCCCATAGGCGGCCACGGCCATGCAGAGAAAGGCGGCCACATCATGCTGCCCGGCGGCAACCATGGCGCCCATGCAGGAACCGGCCATGACCCAGTTGATGAAACCGCCTGTGAGCACCGCCCGGCGGGTGAACAGAAAGATGAGAGGCACCCAGGCAGCCATGACAAAATGCCCCGAATGACCGGGCAGCAGATGGGACAGCACATGGGGCTGAAGCATCAGGAAAAGGCCGCCCATGAAGGCCGCAAAGCGGTTTCGGGTCATGTCGTAAAGCAGGAAGTATCCGCCAAGGCCCATGAAGAAAAGGGCAAAAATGGCGTTGGCATCGACATATTTCGTGAAGGGCACGAGGAATGGCAAGGCGTAGCCCGGGGTGACGTTATAGGGAGCTCCCGCGTTTCCCATCCCGTCCTGCGCAAACCAGGATCCGGTGAACAAAGTCGGCAACATCCGGTATGAGCCTTTTGTCCCCGCCAAACTCGAGTCCCCCACGGAAAGGGTCAAAGAGGGATCGAAAGAACGGGAGAAGAGAGCAAGCAGGATCACGGTCAGAAGGCCGAGTGCTGGAAGGTGCCGACGAAGCGATTGTCGCATGGGGAAAGATCCTCTCTGGCCTGTCGTTGATCACCAGGCAATGTCTTTAATCATGCCGATTTCCAAAATGACTGTCAATGAATCTCACGGTATTGCGTCTTTGTGAAAGGGGTTGAGTTGCCGGATGATTGCCTCGGGCTATTTGATTATTTGATTCTAAATTGTTAAAGTTTGTCTTTGACAAGCACGCCGGGCTTGTTCCAATATCCAACACATGAAATTACGCTTTTCGTTCTGGCGGGACTCGTTGTTGGCGAAAGTTTTGTTGCCTTCGGTGAGCATGGGTCCCCAGGTTGCCCCGGCGGATGCTTTAACCAACGGGCTTGTGGCTTACTATCCGCTGAACGGAAACGTGCTGGACGCCAGCGGCAACGGATACACGGGCAATAATTTCTCGGCAGTTTCCGTGCCCTCCGGCCGGAAGGATGGTTGTTACGAGTTCAACGGTTCATCGACCGCAGTGGTTGTATACGATGCGGCGCTTCGGAATCGATTCCCCGCCTCAAGCGCAATCACCATCAGCGCGTGGGTGAAAGTGCGCGCCTTTCACACGGATTTCACGATTATTGCCGCCATGGATAGCGGTCGGTATATCCAGACACGCGCGTCGTTGCGGCTCAACGCTCTTGGCGTACCGCACTACTATAGCCGCGGCGTCGGCTTCAATACCGTATTCAGCGACCTTGGGGCGCTTGAAACGAATCGGTGGTATCAACTGACAAGCGTGCATACGGGGTCTGTGGCGCGCCTCTACGTCGACGGTGTTCTGGCGGGGGAAAGCTTTAGTTTTACGCCTCTGCCGGCGCCGCACGTGCCGACAGGTGGACGGTATGTCTTTTCTCCCCCCTATGCGGACACCTACTCGGCGGCTTCGATCGGCTCGTGGACGGACTGGCCGCCGGACTCCGGTTTCAATGGATGGATCGATGAGGTCCGGTATTACAACCGGGGGCTTTCGCCGACGGAGGTTGGCGAGCTCTACCGTTTTGCGGCGCCTGTTGTCATTAACAGCATCACAGTCCTTACGGATCGGGCTTCCATTTCAGTTCCCGAGGGGGGCACCAGCAGCTTCCAGGTTAAGCTTAGCGCCCAGCCCACCGGGGATACTGTTGTGGCCGTTGCACGTTCTACGGGCGACACGGACATCACGGTAAGCGAAAACGCCAGTCTGACTTTCTCGACGGCCAACTGGGCCGATTATCAGTTTGTTAACCTGGCTTCGGATGAGGACAACGATGACAACCAGAACGGGACGGCGACGATTACCTGCAGCAGTCCCGACATCGCCAGCGCCGTTGTCGATGCCACCGAAGCGGATGATGACTATACCCTTACCGGAACATCCCTATACGGGACGATCATTCCGAATCCGGATACGCCTTATTACGACAACGGGACCGAGGTGGCTCTGACAGCGGTCCCGAATCCGTCCTATTTCTTTACCGAGTGGACTGGGGGCTTGGCCGATACGAACAACCCGGCCGCCATCTTGATGGATAGCGACAAGAGCGTGACGGCCAGTTATGCGCCTGTAATGCCCGAGGTGTTAACACCCTCAAAGATCGGCAAGAATGCCTTTACAGCCCGGTGGAAGTGGGTTGAAGGCGGTGCTCCGGAAGGGGAGCTTAGCGTGATCTTGGATGTGGAGGGATTCCCGGAGTATGTGCCGGGCTATCGGAACCGGTATCTCAACAATGTTACGGAATGCGTCGTGACGAATCTGTTGTCCGGGAAGGATTACTGGTATCGCGTTAGACGCTTGATGCCCGATGGCAGCCGAAGCATGTGGTCCTCTGATATGAAGGTGCGGACGGGCAAAGGAATGCCGGTCTTCAAGAACCTGTTGAGTGACGTGTCGGTTTCGAAGGGCATTTCCCAGGAATTCGCCTTAACCAACCTGACAACCGGGACGGGCACGTTAAAGGTGAAGTCGTCCAACACGGCCGCCGTTAACCCTGTACTGTCGGCAGAGACGTTAACATTGCAGTACCTCTGGAAGGCCGCTGATTCCGCGAAGGTGACCTTGGTCATGACTCACCCGACAACGGGCTACAAGGTGTCGTACGGGGTCGCCCTGAACCGCGCGGGTGGCAGCGTGGCGGTCGTTGGGCAGTCGGCCCTGACAAACGCCGGCACCGTCGTCGCCCAGGAAGTCACTCTGCAGAATCAGACCGGGGGGATGATTGGTGGAGTCCGAGTGCGGGCGTTTGGGTTGGATAATCAGGATTGGCTGGTCAATCGAACCGGCCTGGATCCCGTGAGTAAAACGGCGATTGTGGAACTTCCCTGCGTGTTGCCGGCGGGTTCGCAGATGGTGGTCCGGATGGTCTACAATCTTGCTTACAAAAAGCAGTCCAAGACTAAACAGGTGACCTGCGGGGCTTGGGCGATTATGCCGCCGTTAAGCGGGGCTATGCCCGTGAGCGAAGATCTGACGATCGCGCAAAAGGACTTGTATGACGGATTGTGGCTGCTGGGCATGCCCGCCAACCGAAACAGGCTCTACGCTGTCTATCATTCGGACGATGGCGGTGATAGCTGGGTTAAGGAAGCGGCCGTGTTAAGGGCCACAGGGAACTACCTGATGTGGATGGACACGGACGAGGGCGCGCCAGAGGGACGGCTTTACCGGGTGTTGGATGAGGGGATGTGAGAGGGATCTTCAAGTCAAAGCAACTAGGACGTCCATTTCGATTGACCCCAATTAAGGAGTCTATTATGGGCTTCATGAGCGGACGGCGTTTACAGGGGCTGATCGTTATTTTGTTTGCAGCGATAGGCTTCGGAGTAGGTGGGTGCATGCCTCGGGAACGGCAGGGAAGCCCGTTGACAGAGAGCTTGGAGGCTTTGCAGAAGCTCTCGGCTGAACCCCATTTGGGCGTTTCCGGCATGATTTCCTCCTACGACCGGCTGGGCGGCAATGTTGATTGGGGGGACTTGAAGTCCCTGTGGATCGGGGAGGATCGGTATCTGCTGGCCGACCTGAAAGGCCCGGGTTGTGTGCGGCGGATATGGATGACCAATGTCGCCGCCGAGGAGTGGCTCTTTTATTTTGACGACGAAAAAGAGCCCCGCATTCGGTGCGGAGAACGTGTTTTGTTTTCTCTCGATGGCGTGGGCCGTTTCCCGTTTCTTCCGCCGCTGACAGATGCGCTCAGCGGCGGCGCGTACAACTACGTGCCGCTGCCCTATGCAAAATCGCTTCGGATCGTGGTCCGGATTCCCAAGGCCAAGCCCGACGCGCGCCCCTACTTTCACGTTAACTTTGAAACTTATCCGGCCGGCACTGCCGTTCAAACTTATCCGAAAACATTGTCGGAATCGGACACCAAGGCTGTCGAAGCGGCCCGGAATGCCTGGAGTAACATCGGAAAGACCGTGGCCGACGAGGCGGCGCAACTGACCTTGAAACCGGAGACGGTGCCTGCGAACGGGGTTCTCACGATGACCCCGCCTTTTCAGGCCGGTACCATTAAAACACTGGCAATCCGGTTGGACGAGAGTCCATATTCAAATGCCGTCGAGCGGGCCCGCCTGTTGCGCCAGTTGGTGTTGCGCTGTTATTGGGACGGCTCCGATACGCCCAGTGTGGAGGTTCCGCTTGGCGATTTCTTTTGCAATGGACTTCACCAGCGCCGATTTGCTTCCCTGCCGATGGCCAATGTGGAAGGCACATTCGTTTGCCGGTTTCCCATGCCTTTCCGGAAGGGTGCTCGGATTGAGATCCGGAATGATGGCCATCGGGAGGTCGGCATCCAATGGGCGGCGAAGATTGTGGAAGGCGATCCTGGGAAGGCGCACTACTTCCATGCTGCCTGGAACCAGGCCATCAATGCCGGAACTCCTTTGCGGGTCATGCGCACGACCGGCAAGGGAACCTTTATGGGATGTTACCTGATTGCCTTGGGCATGGAGGGCGGCTGGAATATCCTGGAGGGCGATGAAAAGTTTTTCAGGGACGGCGACCTTCGGCCCGTCCATCACGGAACAGGGCTGGAAGATTATTTCAATGGCGGCTGGTATTATGGCGGGCTCTTTGAACGCCCTCTGCATGGGCTGCTGGAAAAGGCCGCCATGCGGACCTGTCAGTACCGGTTCCAGATTCCCGATCCCGTTACGTTCGAGAAGAGCCTCCAGATGCAGTTCGAATTCGGGGACGCCAACCGGGCGAAGGGCTACCTCTCCGCCGCTTCCTATTGGTACCAGGATAATGTCGGTCCGGCGGGAAGCGCCGTTCCGCCGCTGGATCAACGGTTCCCCGCCATGGAGCAGGTCGGGGCGGCCGCCTCCATGAGTGAAGTCTTCGAGTTGGAGCGGGCCGGTCTCGCCCGGGAAGCCGAGGAACGGAGCGCCTATTTTGAGGCCATTTTTTCAAACGAACCATTTGGCCAGTTTTATGCCCTGCGGACTCTCGCCTACCGCGAAATGCGCGAAGGGTCGGATGCCGTTCGCGAGGCCTATCGGCAGGTGGCGGAAAAGGCCGCCCCCGAGGTTGCGGAACAGGCCCGGTTGCTCCTATGGCGAAGCGAAAAGCCAAATCGCGCCTTGTTTGGAGGCACGGCCTATTCCACGTTTCGCCTTTTCGTGGACGAGCGTAAAATCGGGGAAGGCGGCCAGCCCATTTTGTACCAGGCCTTCCCGGTCGAACTCGAGCCGGGTCCGCACGTGCTTCGGGCCGAGGTCGTGACCAAGGGCGATCAATCTTTCTATACGCTCGGCTTTTCGAGCTCTTTTACGAACGTTGTCAGCGATGTTTCCTGGGATTACGCGCTGACAAAGCCCGAAGGCTGGCCCGCCTCCGATGGCGATCCGTCGCTCTGGAAACCGTATGCCGCCACGCCCTGGTTTTTCCCCACCATGCAGTGGTGGCAGTTCATGCCAAATGGGTATCCCTGCGTGCAGTCGGGCCAGCAGGTGGGCGGTCCCGTGAGTGGTTGGGAGCGGCCGGCGGGGCGGACAATCTACCTGCGCCGCCGAATCCAGGTTCCGTCGGAGTTTGGCGCCTGGTCAAGCCCGTTCAAGCGGCGCTTCGAAATCCGGACGCCCGCTGTTCGCCCGGCGAACGATACGTCCAATGAGGGGTTGCATCACAACTGACGCGTAGCACCCAGGGCGGCCTGATAGACCGCTTTCACCGGTACGCCCGCTTTTTCCGCGGCGGCCGCACAATCGGCATATTCGGGCGAACGGGTGACCGGGCGGTCCTTCCAGACGCCGACCTTAATGCGCACCGGACCGTAAGGCGTTTGCACGGTTTCAAAATGTCGGGCCAGCACGGTGCGCGCCACGCGGTGCTCGCGGATGCCGAACGTGGTGCTTTCCTGGAACAGCAGGTCGATCAGGGCCTCGCGGCTCTCGGGCCTGCACAGCACCGTGAGCAGCAGGCCGGGCCGCTGTTTTTTCATGAAGACCGGGGTCACAAACGCATCCAGGGCGCCTTTTTCCAAGAGCCGGGGGGTCAGCGGGGCGATCAGTTCCGGCGTCATATCGTCCAGGTTGCACTCCAGCACCACGGCGTCGTCGGAACCGCCAATCTGCTGGATTTCCCGATAAAGGAACGCGCGAAGCAGGTTGGGCCGGTTGTTCAAGGCGGCGTTGCCCAGGCCGTGGCCGACCTTTTCCCAGCAGCCGCAGGCCGGCGGCAGGTCCCGGGTTTTCCAGCAGGCCAGCAGCGCCGCGCCGGTGGGGGTTACGGTTTCCCGCGTTTCATCCACGGCGTAAACCGGAAAGCCCGTCAGGATTTCCACCGTGGCCGGCGCGGGCAGGGGCAGCACGCCGTGCGCGCAGGTGACCGTTCCCCGCCCGATGGGCAGGGGGGCGACCGCGACCTCGTCCACGCCCAGGCGGTGCAGGCAGAGGTTGCAGCCGACGATGTCGGCGATGGAATCGAGCGCGCCGACTTCATGAAAGTGGATTTTTTCGGGCGTCGTGGCATGCACGCGGGCTTCGGCTTCGGCAATGCGCCGGAACACTTTCAGGCAGTTTTCAAGAACAGGCGGCGGCAGAGCCGCCGCCTTCAGGATGGCCTCGATCTCCGGCAGTCCCCGGTGACCGGCATGCGGTTCGTGGGAATGCGCTTCTCCATGGGAATGCCCGTGCGAATGAGAGTGCCCAACCAACCGGCCCAACAAATGCTTTAACCCATGTTCGTGCGAATGGCCGCTTGGGTCCCTTTGGTCCCTTTTCTTTTCTTTTCTTTCATTCTCCCCCGGCAGTTCCATCTTCAGGCGCAATCCGCGAATGCCCTTGTCCGTGGTGGCTTCGGCTGTCAGGCGGAAGGCGCCAATGCCCAGCTTGTTCAGTTCGCCTTCGACCCAGGCGCGGTCCACGCCCAAATCCAGCAGGGCGGCGAGAATCATATCGCCGCTGGCGCCGCCGACGCTGTCGAAGTGGAGAAGACTCATGGTAGAGGAAGGGTCAGGGTTCAGGGTTCGGGGTTCGGGGAGAGTGGCGGGGCTCGTCGGGCTCACCGGTGCGGTTGATCATGGCGGCGGCCACGCCGGCGCCGAACCCGTTGTCGATGTTGACCACGCTGATTCCGGGCACGCAGGTGTTGAGCATGGCCAGCAGCGTGGCGATGCCCTTGAGATTGGCCCCGTACCCGATGCTGGTGGGCACGGCGATGATGGGGCGGGAGACCAGGCCGCCGACCACGGAGGGAAGGGCGCCCTCCATGCCGGCGGCCACCACGAGAACGCGGGCCGCCCGAAGGCGGTTGACGTGCCGGAGCAGACGGTGCAGCCCCGCCACGCCGACATCAAAGATCCGGTCCACCCGGGCGCCCATGCGCTCCGCGGTGAGAGCCGCCTCTTCGCCAACGGGAATATCCGTCGTGCCGGCCGTCACCACCGCCACCAGTCCCACGGGCTCCGGCAACGGCGTCACATCCACGGTGATGGCCCGGGCCATTTCGTGGTAGACCGCGCCGGGCAGACGGGCCTTGACCGCCTCGTATTGCTCGCGGCAGGCGCGGGTGGCGAAGACATTCTGGCCCGCCTGCGCCAGTGTTTCGGCTATCGCCGCCACCTGGGCCGCCGTTTTGCTGGCCGAAAAAATCACCTCCGGCATGCCCCGCCGGCGCTGGCGGTCGGTGTCGACGCGGGCGAAACCCAGATTGATTTCACCCGTGCTGTTAAGCGATTCAAGGGCCGCCTCCGCGGAGAGCGTGCCGGCCGCCACCTGCTTGAGGATTTCCGCGAGAGTCATGGGTCTGCCCGTCTCTTAGGTGTTCAGGTCGAGGGTGGGCTGGTCCAGCCGCTGCTCGAGCTCGGCAATCAGCTGGCTCACGGGAATGCGAACCTGCTTCATGGAGTCCCGGTTGCGCAACGTGACGGTGTCCGCGGTCAGGGTATCGAAGTCGATCGTGATGCAGAAGGGCGTGCCGGCCTCGTCCTGCCGCCGGTAGCGCCGGCCGATGGCGCCGGTTTCGTCCCAATAGCACATCCACCGCTTGCGCAGCTGGTTGAAAATGGCGCGCGCCTTGGCCACCAGTTCCGGCTTGTTCTTGAGCAGCGGGAACACCGCCACCTTGATCGGCGCAATGCGGGGGGAGAAGCGCATCACCGTGCGCGCCTCGAAACCCTTGGGCGGCTGCTGGCCCGGAGCGGCCGGCTGGATCGAGCCCTCGGTTTTGCCGTCCGGCACCCACTCTTCGACGTAGGCGTTGCACAGCACGGCCAGCGCCAGGCGGTCGGCGCCCGCGGAGGGCTCGATGACGTGCGGGAGGTAGCGGCCTTCGAACAGTTTGGCGCAGAATTCGCGGGCGGCTTCGGCGGTTTTGCCGGCTTGCTCCCAAGCCACCACCGTCTTGGCGACGAACGCCTCGCGCGCGGCGGGATCCAGCTTGGCGGCCGCCAGCTTCAGCGGCTCGTCGAAGACTTCCTGCGACTTGCCGCTGTGTTTCTGGTGCTGGGTCAGATCGAAGTCGCTGCGCGCGGCGATGCCTTCGAGTTCCTGGACGCCGAAGGGGAAGGCGTACTGAATGTCCACGCAGGCGCGGGCGTAATGGGCCAGCTCCTCGCGGCCCTGCCAGTATTCGACCAGCGAATCGCCGGGCAGGCCGATGGAACGGTACCACGTCATGCGCTGTTCGACCCAGTATTTGTGCCAGACCTCCCAGCCCCAATCCGCCTGGGGCTCGCCGTTCAGGTCGGGGTTGTCGGCCAGCGTCACCACGCGTCCCGAAATCAGCTCAACCGCCTCGTCCGGCCGGATGAAGAATTCGAGCTCCATCTGTTCGAATTCGCGGGACCGGAAGGTGTAGTTGCGGGGATTGATTTCGTTGCGGAACGATTTGCCCATCTGCGCCACGCCGAAGGGGACCGACTGGCGGCTGGTGTCGAGGATGTTCTTGAACTGGACAAAGATGGCCTGCGCCGTTTCGGGGCGCAGGAAAACCGTGGATGAGGCGTCCTCCACCGGACCCACGAAGGATTTGAACATCAGGTTGAAGGCGCGCGGCTCGGTCAGGTCCTTGGATCCGCAGGCGCCGCAAACCACGCCGGCGGGAAGGGCGAAGCCCGTGTCGGTCTTAGCCAGGACCTTCCCCTGTTCCTCGCACAGCTGGTCCGCGCGGAACCGCTTCTTGCAGGCCTTGCAGTCCACCATGGGATCGGCAAACCCATCGGCATGGCCGGAGGCCTTCCAGATGTCCGGGTGCATGATGATGGTGGCGTCCAGGCCGACCACGTCCTCGCGGAAGCGGACCAGGGAGGCCCACCAGGCATCCTTCAGGTTGCGCTTGAGTTCCGCGCCGAACGGCCCATAGTCCCAGAAGCCGTTCAGGCCTCCGTAGATTTCGGAGCTTGGGTAGATGAACCCGCGCCGCTTGCACAGCGAGGCGAGTGTTTCCAACGACAGTTTTTTTTCGGGTGTTGCCATGGCCGGGATAGGTTGCCCAAAGGAAGGGCTTAAATCAAGCCAATTTGATCTTGCGCGGGAGGGTAGAAGACGGGTATAAGATGAGAATTCGGCTTTGACATTCCCGAACGCCCCCCTGCTTCACATCCGGGGGTATGTTCATGTTGTCCGAACGCGATGCCTATGTGGCCCTGAACCTGATTCGCGAAGTGGGGCCTGTCACCGTCCGCCTTTTAACCGAAACGCTGGGTTCGGCTTCCGCCATTTTCGAGGCCGATGCCCGACAGTTGCTCTCGATCCGGGGAACGGGGACGGAGATCGTTAAAAAGATCATTGCCGCGCGCAAAAAGGTCGATCCCGCGGCTGAAGTCGAACGGGCGGCGGAGCTGGGCGCGGAGATTCTCACGCCCGCCGACGACCGGTATCCGGAGCCCCTGCGGCACATCTATGATCCGCCGTTGGCGCTCTATATCAAGGGCACGCTGGAGGCGCGGGACCGGCACGCTTTGGCGGTCGTCGGATCGCGTCACACGACATCCTACGGCCGGGAATGCGCCCTCTCATTTTCCGCCCAGCTGGCGCGGGCCGGCTTTACCGTTGTCAGCGGGCTGGCGCGGGGAATCGACACCGCCGCGCACCAGGGGGCGTTGAAGGCGGGCGGCCGCACCCTGGCGGTTTTGGGCGGGGGCTTGCACGACATCTATCCGCCCGAGAACCGGGCGCTGGCGGAGGAAATTGCCGCTTCCGGCGCGGTGATCACGGAGTTTCAGCTGGGCCGGGAGCCGGACAAGACCACGTTCCCCATCCGCAACCGGATCGTCAGCGGCTTGTCCAAGGGCGTATTGGTGGTGGAGGCCGGGTTGAGCAGCGGGGCGATGATCACGGCCAATGTGGCGGCGGAGCAGGGGAAGTCGGTCTTTGCGATTCCGGGCCGCATCGACTCGCCGACCTCGCAGGGCGCGCATCATCTGATCAAGAACGGAGCCCGGCTGGTGGAGTCGGTGACGGATATCATGGACGATGTGAGCAGCCTGTTTGCGGCCTCGGCGCGCAACTCCCCGGGCCGGCCGCCGGACGAATCCCTGCGCACGGCCCGGGTGCACATTCCGCTTTCGGAGGCGGAGCAGGCTGTCATGCAGCGACTGGGGGAGGATGATTCCATTGACGTCGACACCCTGACCCGCCAGTGCGGCCTTCCCGTCGCCACCGTCTCGGCCACCCTGCTGATGCTGGAGATGAAAAAACTGGTCCGCGTCCTTCCGGGCCGGTTCATCGAGGTGGTGAGGAAATAGCCCAACTCCATGGGTAGAATGCCCCCTATTATTCGAATGCTAAAACAATATGATTAATAAAAGTGTTGCCGAAAGTGACATATTCCTTAAAGATAGACAGCCTAATTTCCAACCTGGACTATGCATGACTAAAAAACTCGTCATTGTCGAATCTCCCGCCAAGGCCAAGACTATTGGAAAGATCCTAGGCGCCGATTTTGTTGTCAAAGCCTCCATGGGCCACATTCGGGATCTGCCCGTCAAAGGCATCGGCATTGCCTTTGACAAGGATTTCGAGCCCCGTTACGAGGTCACGCCCGACCGCGTGAAGATCGTCAAGGAGCTTCAGGCGGTCGCCAAGGATTGCGACGAAATCTTCCTCGCGCCCGATCCCGACCGGGAAGGGGAGGCCATCGCCTGGCATCTTGAAACCCTGCTCAAGGAGGTTTCGCCCGATGCCAAGTTCCACCGGGTCACCTACAACGAGATCACCCCCCGCGCGGTGCGCGAAGCTTTCTCCAACCCCTCGGACCTGAACATGAAGCTCGTGGACGCCCAGCAGGCGCGGCGCGTGCTGGACCGCATCGTGGGTTACAAGGTGAGCCCCTTGCTCTGGAGCCAGATCCAGCGCAACACCAGCGCCGGCCGCGTGCAGTCCGTCGCTCTGCGCCTCGTCTGCGAACGCGAGCAGGCGATCCGCAATTTCAAGCCCGAAACCTATTGGCTCATGGGCGCCGAAGTGCGCAAGCAGACCGCCCCGGTGGAGCCTTTCACCGTCCGGCTCGCCCGTGTGAAGGGCGAAAAAGCCGACATCCGCAGCGTCGAGCTGGCCGATTCCATCCGGGCCGACCTGGAAACCCGCCGGCTTCGCGTGAAGGGCGTTATTGTCCGCGAACTTTCGCGCCGCGCCTATGCCCCCTTCATCACCAGCACGCTGCAGCAGGCCGGCTCGCGCGCTTACAACTACAGCCCCTCCCGCACCATGCGCATCGCGCAGGAGCTCTACGAGGGCGTGGACCTGGGCGAGGGGCCCGCCGGTCTGATCACCTACATGCGTACCGATTCCGTGAACATCTCGCGCGACGCCCAGGACGCCTGCCGCCAGTTCATCGGCGCGCATTTCGGCGCCGAATACGTTCCCGAAAAGCCCAACGTCTACCGCAGCCGCGGCAGCGCCCAGGAGGCGCACGAGGCCGTTCGTCCCACGGATGTGAGCCGCACGCCCGAGAGCCTGCACGGCAAGATCGGCGCGGACGAGTGGAAGCTCTACTCCCTCATCTGGCAGCGCTTCGTGGCCAGCCAGATGACGCCGGCGAAAATCGAACAGCTCACGGCCGAGGTGGAGACCGAAACGGTTGCGGGCGCCGTGCCGGACTATCTCTTCCGCGCCACCGCCTCCCAGGTCACTTTTCCCGGTTACATGGCCGCTTTCGGCGAGAAGAAGCCGAAGGCCAAGGATCCCGAAAAGGCCGAGGACGACAAGCCGGCGGGGCCCGAGGAAGAGCCCGAGGTGGACGCCCTGCCGCCCCTGCAGGCGGGCGAACCGCTCGACGTGCTGAAGTGGCTCGAGGATCGCAAGGAAACCCAGCCCCCGAACCGGTACAGCGAGGCCACGCTCATCAAGGCCCTTGAAGAGGAAGGCGTGGGCCGCCCCAGCACCTACGCCCAGATCCTGGGCACCCTCAACGTGCGCCGCTACGTGATCAAGGAAAAGCAGAAGCGCGCGCTCTTCCCGACTCCGCTCGGCGAAAAGGTCAACACCCTCCTGGTGGCCACCCTGAACGAGCTGTTCGATGTCACCTTCACCGCCGCCATGGAGAAGAAGCTCGACGCCATCGAGGAGGGTCAGGTCGGGTGGCGCGAAATGCTCCACACCTTCTACGATCAGTTCCAAATCTGGATGGAAAAAGCCAAGGGGCCGCCCGCCGATACCGCTCATGTGCGCCAGCTGATCGAGCTGCTCGGCCAGGTCAAGGAATGGGCCCCGGGCGTGGCCAGCGGGGCCAAGGGGAAGATCAAGGGCGATGCCGAATTCGTCGCCTCCGTTGACAAGCAGCTTAAAAAGGCCACGAAACCCATTTCGTCCCGGCAGCTCGAGGCGCTGGGCCGCCGCATCTGCCGGTACCGCGACCAGATTCCCGGGGCCGTGGAAGGACTCCAGGGCATGGGGCTTGGCGCCCTGCTGGACGAGCCGCCGCCGCAGCCGCCTTCGGAGGCCACGCAGCGCAAGCTCGCGCTGCTGACGGGCATCGAACACGACGCCCCGGAAACCCGGCGCGGCCGCACTTACGACGACAAGGCCTTCATCGCCTCCCTCAAGCAGCGTGCGGACGGCGGCAAAGAGCTGACTCCCGCCCAGGCCACGGCCCTCGACCGGCTGGTGGTGAAATACGCCGACCGCATTCCCAATTTCGAACAGGAGAAGGAGCATCTGGCCCTCGGCGCCGAAGGGGAGGGCGCGGGCGGCCCGCCGGACCCGGAGCTCAAGGCCATCGTCGATCGCATGCTGACGGTCCAGGCCTGGGACGAGCCCAAGAAAAAGGGCAAGCGCACCTTCGACGACAAGGTCTTCTTCGACTCCCTGGCCCGGCAGTTTGCCCAGCGCGGCCGCCTGTCGCCCAAGCAAGTCGCCGCCCTGAAAAAGATGGACAAACGGTATCACAAGCCCGCCGAGGGCGCGGCTGAGGGTGCCGTCGAGGGCGCCGCCGAAGAGCCTGAGAAAGAGACCTAGAGGCCGCCCGTGAAAGACCGCCTGGGATCCGATCCGGCCATCCGCCAATTCTTCCGGCACCTCGAAGCCGAGGTCAACGCCTCGGTCCATACGCTGTCCGGCTACCGGCAGGATCTGTCCCAGTTCGTCGACCGGGTCTGGGGCCCGGCCGCGCGTGCCCCGTTTGCGTGGAAGGGGGTCGACCGCCTGGCGGCCCGCGGATTTTTGGTCGCGTTGCAAAAAGAGGGACTGGCCCCGGCCAGCCTGCAGCGCAAGCTTTCCAGCCTGCGCGCTTTTTACAAGTACCTGATGCGGGAAGAGAAGGTTTCGGCCAATCCTTTCGCCGGCCTATCGGGCCCGAAACGGCCCCGCGGGTTGCCCAATGTGATGTCGGTTTCGGAGACCGCCCGCCTGCTGGCCGCTCCGAAAGCGGTCGCGGAGCGGTATGTGCGGGACGGAACCCCGCGGCAGAAGGCCGAGGCCGCCTATGCGGCCCTGCGCGATGCCGCCATCCTGGAAACGCTCTACAGCACCGGCGCCCGCATCAGCGAGCTGACCTCGCTGGCGGACGCGGGCGCGGACCTGCTCTCGGGCCTGATCACCGTGCGCGGCAAGGGGAAGAAGGAGCGGCTCTGTCCGCTCGGCAACCCGGCCTGCCGGGCCATACGCGAGGCCTGCGGGGCGCGGGACGCCTTGTTTCCAATAAAGGGAAAGGTTGCCGCCCAGCGGCCGCTGTTCGCGAACACCCGGGGCGGGCGGCTCTCCCCGCGGTCGGTGGAGCGGAACCTGAAGAAGTACCTGGTCGAGGCGGGGCTGGACCCGGCGCTGACGCCGCACGCGCTGCGCCATTCGTTCGCCACGCACCTGCTCGACGCGGGGGCCGACCTGCGCAGCGTGCAGGAGCTGCTGGGGCATGCCAGCCTCTCCACCACCCAGATTTACACCCATGTGACGGTCGAACGGCTGAGAAAGGTTTACGATGACGCCCATCCGCGAGCCTGATAAAAGCCCGGGGGTCTCCCGCCTGGTCTGGTTCCTCTACAACCTGTTGTTCCCCCTCGGCTTTCTGCTGATGCTGCCCCATTTTCTGGGCCGCATGCGCAAGCGCGGCGGCTACCAGGACCGGTTCGGCCAGCGCTTCGGCCTTTACGAGCCCGCCCTTGGCCAGGCGCTGGCCCAGGTGCGGCCGCTCTGGATTCACGCCGTCAGCGTGGGGGAGATGTTCGTGGCCCTGGAGTTCATCCGCGCCTATCGCTCGCGGGATCCCGGGGTCCGCTTTGTCATTACCACGGTGACCTCGACCGGCCGCGCCCTGGCCCTCGGGAAGGCAAACCCGGCCGACTGGGTCCTCTATTACCCGCTGGATTTTCCCGGCATCGTGGCTCGGGCGTTGGACCTGATCCGCCCCCGGATGCTGATCCTGACGGAAGGGGAGCTCTGGCCCAACATGTTGCGCCAGTGCGCGGACCGCGCCATTCCGGTCGGCATCATCAACGGCCGGATGTCGGAGAAGTCGGCCCGGGGATACGGGAAGATGGGCCTTTTCACGCGCCGGGCGATGGGGCTGCTGGATTTCATTTTCGCACAGAGCGAGGGGGACCGGCAGCGCTATCTTTCCCTGGGCGCGGACCCCGGCCGCGTGGCGGTGTTCGGCTCGGTCAAGTACGACATGGAGGCGGACCCGGCTGCGGCGGGAAAGGCGCAAGCCCTGTTCCGGCTGGCGGGGTGGGGGCCGGCGACCCTTATTCTTCTTGGCGGATCCACCTGGCCCGGCGAAGAGACCGCGCTGATCGAGGTTTTCAAGCGGCTGCGGGGCGTCCGCCCCGATCTGCGCCTGGTGCTCGTGCCCCGCCATGCCGAACGGGCCGGCGAGGTTGCCGACGAGCTGGCCCGCGCGGGGATCCGGGGCCTTCGCCGTTCCACCCTCACCGGAATGGAGCCAGATTCACCCTCGCCCGAGGCGCTGCTGGTGGACACCACCGGCGAATTGAAGTCGTTTTATGCGGCCTCCCACGTGGTGTTTGTGGGCAAAAGTATGTTCGACAACCGGGGTGGCCAGAACATCATCGAGCCGGCGGTTTACGGGAAGCCGATCCTGACGGGTCCGAACCTGGAAAATTTTCCCGCCATTGCCGAGGATTTCGCGCAGGCCTTGGCCTTTGCGCGGGTTTCGGACACGGACGCCCTGTTCCGGCAGGCGGACCGGTTGCTGGGCGATGCGGCGGCCCGCGAGGATTTGGGGCGGCGGGCGGCCGGACTGGTGGCCAAGCGTCGAGGCGTGATGCGGGCCACGGTGGAGCAAATCCGCCGGCGACTGGGAGACGAGGCATGAGCAATCCGGGCGATTTTGAACTTCTGGCCCGGGATTCCGGGTCGCAGGCCCGTTGCGGCCGCCTGCACACGGCGCACGGGGTCGTGGAGACCCCGGTCTTCATGCCGGTGGGCACGCAGGCTACCGTCAAGGCCATGAGCCCCGTCGAACTGGAGCAACTCCAGGTTCCGATCATCCTGTCCAACACCTATCACCTGATCATCCGTCCGGGTATTCCGATCATTGAAACCTGCGGCGGCCTCCATAAATTCATGGATTGGCACGGACCGATCCTGACCGACAGCGGCGGATTCCAGGTCTTCAGTCTGGCGGACCGGCGGAAAATCGGGGACGACGGGGTTGCTTTCCGATCCCACGTGGACGGCTCGCTTCTGTTTCTGGGGCCGGACCAGGCCATGGACGCCCAGCGCCGGCTGGGGTCCGATATTGCCATGGTTTTTGACGAATGTCCGCCCCATCCCTGCGACCATGATTATGCTTGCAGAGCCGTACAAAGAACCCTAACATGGGCGGCTCGATGTAAAGAACAGCCCCGGGCGACCGGGCAGCTGGTCTTCGGGATTGTGCAGGGCGGGGTTTTTCCCGATCTGCGCGCCCGCTGCGCCAGGGAGCTGGTGGACATCGGTTTTGACGGTTACGCCGTCGGCGGCGTGAGCGTGGGCGAGTCGGAAGCGGAGCTTTTGAACGGGATTTCGCATTCCGTGCCGGGGCTTCCGCAGAGCCGGCCGCGCTACGTTATGGGCGTCGGAGACTTGAGGCAGATCGTCGAAGCGGTCGGGCTGGGCGTGGATATGTTCGACTGTGTGATGCCCACGCGCATCGCGCGCAACGGCGGGGCGTTCACGGCGCACGGGCGGTACGCGGTCAAGGCCGGCCGTTACAAGGACGACACCCGTCCGGTGGAGGAGGGCTGCGGATGTTACGCCTGCGGGCACTTCACCCGCGCCTACATCCGCCACCTGCTTCAGTCGGAGGAGATTCTGGGGGTCCGCTTGCTGACCATCCACAACCTGCACCGGTACATGACGGTGATGGCGGAGATGCGGAAGGCGATTGCGGGCGGTGTGTTCGCCGCTTTTAGAGATGATTTTTTAGGTCGTTACAAGGAGGAACAGGAATGACGGGATTTATGACAAGCGGACTTTTGGCCATGGCTTCGCCCGGCGCGGCTGGCGGCGGGCAGCAGGGTGGCAGCATGTTCGGCATGATTGGCTACATGGTGATCTTTTTCGCGCTCTTCTACTTCCTGATGATCCGCCCCCAGATGCGGCGGGAAAAGGAACGCAAGAAGATGATCGAGGAGATGAAGACCGGCGACCGGGTGCTCTTCTGCGGCGGTCTGCTCGGGACGATCACGAACATCAAGGAACAGATCGTGGTCATCAAGATCGCGGATAACGTCAAGATCGAAGCGGCCCGCGGGGCGGTGCTGCGCGTGCTGACGGCGGACGAAAACGTGGGCGATGTGGACGTCACGAAGCAGGGTTAAGGGTTGAACCGGGAGCAAACGGCAGGTATGGACAAAAAAAACGTCATCAAGTGGATTTTATTGGCAGCCTTGATCCTGGGTTCCATGGCCATCATCTGGCCGCCCAAGGATAAGATCCCGCTGGGCCTCGATCTGGCGGGCGGACTGAGCTTCACCGTTGAGATCAAAGAGAGCGCCATCCGCGAGCAGATCCTGAAGGAGTCGCCGGACCTGACGCCCTCGCAGGTCGAGAGCCGCCTGGACCCTGCCATGAGCGAAGCCCAGAAGCGCGCCTTGGAGGTCATCCGCAACCGGGTTGACGGCATGGGCATCGCGGAACCCATCATCTACCCCGAGCAGAAGAGCCGCATCGTTGTGCAGTTGCCGGGCATTTCCCCAAGCAAGGTGGCGGAGGCCACGCGTTCTCTCCAGAGCGCCGCGTACCTTGAGTTCCGCCTGGTGCACGCCGACAACGTGGCGCTCATCCAGAAGCTGTTCCAGGGCGGCAAGGCGCCCCCGGGATACGAGATTGAGAGCTTGGAATACCGGGGCCGCGAGCAGGAGTTTTTTGTCCGCAACGAGGCCGTCAAGGAAGAGGATGTCACGGATGAATCCCGCGAGGCGTTGGCCCGCTTCCAGGCGCCGTTCGGTTATGAGCTGATGCTCGAGCGCGAGACGATCGGCAACCGCAAGGCGTACCGGCCCTATTTCGTTAGCCGCAAGGCCGAGTTGGACGGCACCAAGCTCGAGAAGGCCACGGTCGATTACCGCGGCATAGCCGAGCCGGTGGTGGCGATCCGCTTCAATAAGGAAGGCACCTACACCTTCAGGCGGCTGACCACGGACTTCGCGCCCAACGGACCGCGTAATTCCAACAAGAATGTCGGCCGTCAGCTGGCCATCATTCTGGACAAGACCCTCTACTCCGCCCCGACCATCAACGAGCCCATCCCCAGCGGCAGCGCCGAGATCAGCGGCAACTTCACCGCCGAGGAGGCCCATTACCTGGCCAACGTGCTCAAGGCCGGCTCGCTTCCCGCGCCCGTCAAAATCATCGAGAAGCTGATGGTCTCCCCCTCGCTGGGCGAGGATGCGGTGCAGAGCGGCGTCAAGGCCTCCATCATCGGCCTGCTGGCCATCTTTGTCTGCATGTTGCTCTATTATCGGGTGACCGGGCTGGTGGCGAACATCACGCTCCTGTGCAACATGATTCTGTTGCCTCTGGGCATGATGTTCGTGGCCGGAACGCTGGGCGTCTTCGTGGCCGAGGCCCGCGCCGGCGGCAAAGTGGCGCTGCCCGTGCTGACCTTGCCCGGCATCGCCGGCATTGCGCTCACCATCGGCATGGCGGTGGATGCCAACGTGCTGATATTTGAACGCATACGGGAGGAGTTCAGAACCGGCAAAACGCTGGCGGCCTCCATTGCGGCGGGCTTCGAGCGGGCGTTCTCCGCCATCTTTGACTCCAACATCACGACCATTCTGACCGCTCTCATTCTCTTCGTCTTCGGTTCGGGCCCCATCCGCGGTTACGCGGTGACCCTGTCCGCCGGTCTGATCGTGAGCTTGTACACGGCGGTGGTCGTCGGCCGCATGATCCTCGATGCGATCGCCCAGAAGACCTCCAACCCCGCGGCTCTCAAGATGACGTCCCTCGTCCCCGCGACGAAAATCGACTTCATCGCCAAGGGCAAGTATGCCACGACCTTCTCGATCGTCGTCATCGTGGCCTCCATGGCCTGGATCGGCATCAACATCTGGAAGGACCAGACCCGCGTGTTCGGCATGGACTTCACCGGCGGCACCTCCGTGACGCTGGCATTCGAGAAGGAAGTGCCGGTGGGTGAGGTGCAGTCGGCTCTGGAGAAGGACGGCATTGTCCAGCCCTTCGTCCAGTACCAGGCCGAAGCGGCATCAACAGCCGCCCGCAACACCCTGCTGGTCCGCGCCAGCACCCTGGGCGAAGGCGCCACGGATGAACGGATTGGGCAGGCGCTTACGACGGCGTTTCCCGATGCCGGTTACCGCGTGTTGCAGTCCAATGTGGTGGGTCCGCAGGTTGGCAGTGAGTTGAAGGGCAAGGCCGTCTGGGCCATGCTGCTCTCCCTCGCGGTCATGATTCTCTACATCTCATGGCGTTTCGAATTCGGCTTCGCCCTGGGCGCCGTGCTGGCGCTGCTGCATGACGCGGTGTTCACGATCGGCGTGGTCTTCCTGCTCGGCAAGCAGATCAACCTGACCGTGGTGGCGGCCATCATGACGATTGTGGGTTATTCGGTGAACGACACCATCGTCATCTTCGACCGCATCCGGGAAGACATCAAGCTCGTGCGGGGCAAGTCCTTCATCGAGTTGTGCAATTTGAGCCTCAACCAGACGCTCAGCCGGACGTTGCTCACCTCGGGGTTCACCTCGTTGGCGGTCGTCTCGCTTTGCCTCTTCGGGGGCGGCGCGATCAACGATTTTGCGGTAACCATGCTGGTGGGCATGCTTGTCGGAACATACTCCACCGTGTTTATCGCCACGCCGATCGTTCTGGCGTGGTACAATTACAAGACTCCGGAATTTTCCCGGAAGTAATCCGAAGGGCCGTCTGACGGCCGTCGGAAGGAACAGGTATGGCGGAAAAGGAAGAACAGATCAAGGTGGATGGCGTCGTGGTGAAGGTTTTGCCTGCGACCATGTACACCGTCAAGCTGGACAACGGGGGACATGAAATCCTCGCGCACATCTCGGGAAAGATGCGCAAGAATTTCATCAAGATCACCACAGGCGACAAGGTCAGCGTGGAAATCTCCCCCTACGACCTGACGAAGGGCCGCATCACCTACCGGTACCGGACGTAATCGGTTCGGCTTTCAGGTCAGGTCAAGCCGCTTCAAAGCAGCCCTGAAGTCCGACGGCAGCGGGGACTCGACCCGCACCGTTTCGCCGGTTTCAGGGTCGGGATATTCCAGCTTGGCCGCATGTAGCATCTGCCGGGGCAACCCCTGGTAAATCGCGTTCACGGGACCGGAATTGCCGTATTCCCGATCGCCCAGCACCGGGTGGCGGATCATCGCCAGGTGCTTGCGGATCTGATGGGTCCGCCCGGTTTCGATTTTCACCTGAACATGGCTGGCCAGGCGGTTGGCGGTGAGCACGTGCAGGCGGGTCACCGCTTTGAGGTTCTCCAGCGGTTTTTCAATCAGCGTATCGCCCGCCAGTTGTCCGGCCACAATGGCGTGGTAGATTTTGCCGATCCGTTCCGCCCGGAACTGCTCCACCATCCGGTTGAACAGGCCGTCGTTCGCCGCAAAGAGCAGGCACCCGGAGGTGTCCCGGTCCAACCGGTGCACGGCCCGCAGCTCCGCGTTGCCGGTCTTTTCCCGCAACAGGCTCTCGGCGCTGTCGGCCCCGTTGGCCAGCATGCCGGCCGGCTTGTCTGCCACCAAGTACCGGTCATCCGCGTGCAGGATGCGGGGGGCCGCGGCGGATGGGGGCGTTTCCGCCCCTTCGGCGGCGACGAACACGGTCACCGCATCGCGCGTTTTTAGCGTATGCCGGGCCATCCAGACCCGGCGGTCGTTGATGAACACGTTGCGCCGGTCGAGCATATCCTTGGCCTTGCGGCGGGAAAGACCCAGCTTCGCGGCGAGGAACGTGAGCAGGTCCTGCCCGTTTTCCGTGGACGCCACGATGAAAGGCGTTTTTCGTAAACTCATTTTTTATCGGCTCCTTCTTGATCTTCTGCGCCCTATCATATAAGCTATGGGGTTTCCAATAAAGCTAGAACCGTCAGCCCTTGGAGTTTTCGAATGGAACCAGCTATTCTGTTGAAGCCGATGCCGCAAATCGAGGAGTGGTTCCTCGCCAAGGTGGAGGAGACTCCGCTTCCCGTTGTGGACCTGCTCGCCGTGTTGAAAGGCGTCGGGGCCGACCCCGCGCTCCGCGAGGCCGCCACCTCCTGGGCCGAGCTGCTGCACGACCGCCTCAAGAAGGACCGCGACCTGGTCCGGGGCGTGGAGTTGACGGAATTGCGGGCCGCCTGGCTGGCCGGTAAAGACGAGGGCGTGATTCGCACCCAGTGCGACCGATGGCTTTCGGACCTGTTTTCGCGCGAACCCACGGGCCGCAATTTCATTCCCGGCGCCGGTTTCCGCGAATACGTTCCGGTGAGCACCTGCTTCCGCCGGATGCGTCTGTTGATGAACCTGAAGCCGGGCGCCTTCTGCGTGCACAAGTCGTGGGGCCCGGGCACGGTGAAGCGGCTCGATGATTTTTACTCGAAGGTCGTCGTCGATTTTGCCGGCCACCCGAACCACGAGATGTCCTATACGTTCGTTGCGGAATCCCTCGAAACACCCGGCGACGATCATTTGCTGGCCATTCAATACCGCGACCGAGCCCGCCTGGAGACCATGGTGAAGGAAGAGCCGGCCGAGGTGGTGCGGATTGCGCTGAAGAGTTTTGGCGACATGCCCATGGCGCGCCTGCAGCAGACGTTGTGTCCGGCCGTTTTGCCGACCACCGCATGGAAGCCTTTCTGGGAGGCCGCGCGCAAGGGACTCCTCGCCGCCGGCGATTGCGAGATCCCGGCCAAGAAGCTCGAGCCCCTGCGCCTGATCGACCGGGCGGCCACACCGGCCGACCGATGGATGGCCCGGTTCCGGGAGGAGCGCCGGCTCGAGGAGCTCGCCGTGATGTTCGAGGAGCTGTTGCAGGACCGGGAACGCCCGGTTGCCGATGCCGCTTTCGACGCCCTGCTGCGCGACAAGATGGACGGGGTTCTGCTCGGTGCGGCGGGCTCCAAAGAGGAGCAGGTGGTGCGCACCATCCTGGCCGCGCAGAAACTGGGCATCACCCCGGCCAAAGCGGATATGCCGCTGCTTCGCGGGCGTTGGATGCAGGAAAAGCCGTTTAAGAAATTGCTGAACGAACTGCCGGTCCGGCTGGTCCGCCCCTTCATCCTGATGGTTACGCAGGAGTTGACGGACGGGCTCGACAAACTGATCACCCTCATCCCCGAGCTCAATCTTTCGCCCATGGCCGAAGCCATCGACCTTCTCAAGGAGAAGGGGCTGGAGGATCCGCTGCGCGAGTCCCTTCGCGGGGTGGCGGACCGGCGGCATGAAAATATCCGGTTCCTTTGCTGGATGGCGCGCAACCTGAACCAGGTGCGGGCCTGGAAACTGGTGCCGTTGGAGCAGTTGCCGTTCCGGATCATCGAGATGCTGCACGGCGTGTTCATGTACGAGAACCTTCGCGCCGCCAATGCCTTGAAGCTTATGTTGAACGACAAGGAGTGGCTCTCCCGGACCGTCGGATCAATGGACGAAGTGTTGCGGAACGATTTCCTGCGGCTGGTGCGGGAGCCCGATTCGGCGATGTACTACGACGCGCAGGCCCTGCTGGGTCGCCTGATCGTGCTCTTCCCCGAACTGGCCGCCGCCTTCGCCACGGAAGTCACCTCGGGCCGTCCGACTTCCGGATTCACCTCCTGGCGGTCGTATACCCGCCGCCAGCGGCAGCTGGAGCGTCTCACCAACATCGATATTCCGAAAAACTCCCGCGAGATCGAGGTTGCCCGCAGTTACGGCGATCTTCGGGAAAATCACGAATACAAGGCCGCCAAGGAAATGCAGGGCATCCTGCTCCGCCGGCAGGATGAGATGAAGCACGATCTTCAGACCGTCCGGGGATCCGATTTCGTGAACTTCTCCACCGATACCGCCGGCATGGGGGTTGAGGTGGCGTTGGAATTCCCCGACGGCCGCAAAATCGTTTATTCCATTCTCGGGGAGTGGGATCAGGACCCGAATCTGAACATCATTTCCTGCCAAAGCGGCTTGGGCAAACGCATCGAAGGTTTGAAGGAAGGCGATCCGGTGCTGGTTCCCGATTCGGAGGGCAAGGATCAGCCGGCGCGCCTCTCGGCGATTCGTCCGCTTTCGCCCGCCGTGCAGGAATGGATACGGGAAATGAACGCCCCGTAAAAGGCCTTTCTGCCTTGACAGAAGGGGATTTGAAATCTTATATTGTTAGTCCTTTGAAACGCAGAATGAGGTGGATTTATGCCTGAAAAAAAGAAATCGGCAGCGCGGAAGCCCGCGGAGCCGCAAAAGAAATCAACCGGAAAGGCCCCCTCCAAGCATGCGGCCCCGGTCAAGAAGACGGCGCCTGCCGCCCCGGTTCAGCCCGAGGTCAAATCGCCCTTTTCCGAAAAAGATCTGGAACGGTTCAAGAACCTGTTGTTGGATCTGCGCGCCCGTTTGACAGGGCAGGTTTCGTCGCTGGCCAGCGAATCGCTGACCGTGGCCGATGAGACGCCGTCCGATGATCGCACCGATGATTTTGACCGCGAATTCGCCTTGAATGTGGCCGGCTCGGTGCAGGATGCCCTGTTCGAGATCGACGAAGCTCTGCGCCGCATCCAGGATGGCCGTTACGGCATCTGCGAAGTGAGCGGCAAGGCGATCGAAAAGGAGCGCCTGAAAGCCCTTCCTTACGCCCGCTATTGCGTTTCCGTTCAGGCCGCCATGGAAAAGGGGCGCACGCGCTACCGTCCGTTCGGCAATGTTCTGGTTCAGCCCCCGGAACGGGAACCCAATTCTTCCGAATCCGAGGAGCAGGAATAGGACCCGTCCCCGGAGGGGTCATGCTGGTGCTGATGCTCGGATTTCTAATCGCCGTGGCGGACCAAGTTGTCAAAGAACTGGTCCGCCGTCATTTTTTTGTGGGCGAGTCCGTTTCCGTTATTTCCGGTTTTTTCTCCCTCACCTATGTCCGCAACACCGGGGCGGCCTGGGGCATGTTTGACGGCTCCAATGTGGCGCTGGCCCTGTTTTCGTTGGCCGTGTTGGTCCTTCTGGTCGTGTTGCGCCGCCATTTCATCGGCACCTCGCTCTGGCAGCGGCTGGCGCTTGGCCTGATGGCGGGCGGCATTCTGGGCAACCTGTTTGACCGCCTGCGGCTGGGCTATGTGGTGGATTTCCTCCATTTTTATCGTGGCGGCTATCACTTTCCCTCCTTCAACATTGCGGATGCCGCCATCTGCACGGGCGTTTTCCTCTATCTGATCACCTCGTTCCGGTCGGAATCCGCGGGATGAGTGCGCTCGTCGCCCCCCCCGGCCATGCCTTTTTCCTGGTGGGTCCCACGGCTTCCGGAAAAACCGATGCCGCCCACCGGTTGGCCCTGCGGATGGGATATGAGATCCTGTCGGCGGATTCGATGCTGGTCTATCGCGGCATGGATATCGGCACCGCCAAACCGGACCGCGCGCTTCAATCGGAAATCCATTACTGGGGGCTCGACCAGGTCGAGCCCGGCGATCCCTTTTCCCTGGCCCAATTCCAGCTCGAAGCCGCCCGCGCGGCATCCGGCAACGGCGCCCGGGGCAAAGGCCTGGTGGTGGTCGGCGGCACCGGCCTCTACGTCAAGGCGCTGCTGCAGGGACTCGATGACGGACCGCCTGCGGACCATACCCTTCGCCGGCAATGGGAGGAGCGGGTGGCGAAGGAGGGGATTGGGCCGCTGCAGGCGGAACTGCGGCGGTTATTTCCCGAGCTGGCCGCTTCGCTGAATGAATCGGACCGGGGGAATCCGCGCCGGCTCATGCGGGCCATGGAGTGGGGGCTTAGCGGCGATGCCTCCGTGCGGTGCGGGTGGAAGCAACCGCAGGCATTGCCGGCCATAACCGGGTTGCGGCTTGCCCCCGATTTTTTGAAAGTGCGTCTGGAAACTCGTGTTTTGCGCATGTATGAAGCGGGTTTGCTGGAGGAGGTCAGGGGGTTGATGGAGCGGGGTTTTGAAAAAGCGCCCACCGCCTGCCAGGCCATCGGTTATGCCGAAGCCATCGCCTGCCTGAAGGGGCGCTGCTCCGTGGCCGCGGCGCAGGCGGAGACCATTCGCCGCACATGGCAGCTTGCCCGGCACCAGATGATCTGGTTCCGGCGGCAGTCCACGATCCGATGGATCGATGTTGGCGAGGCCGATTCCCCGGAAACGGTGAGCGACAGGGTCTGGGACAGCTGGCGGGAAACCGGACCCGCCCCGCTGTGCTTGCCGGTATCCTGATTGCGGCTGTTCAGTTTTTGTGGAAAAAATAGAGACAATAATTATTGACTGAATACCCGATTCGGTCACAATATTATAGATTGTTGATAAAGTTGGGTTGAATGAAAGGAATAACCCGCATGAATAAAGTTGGAATATATCTGTTCTCTATTTATGTAATTTCTACTGCGGCATGCGCTGATATTGTGGAATCTGAGTTTGCCGTAGGTGTATGCAGATTCAGCATGACCAATCAGTTTTTCCCGGTTGCGTTGAATTTTAAAGATCTTGATGGAAATGATAATCTGACTATTAGCAATCTGTTTTGTCCGATGGATTTGTATGCAGACCCGAATGGAGATCCAGATTTGTCGGACTGCGTGGCTGTGTATGATGGGGGGGTTGGGTATACAAATTTTTTTTATTGCGATTTAGATAACCCCGGAGATCCGCAATGGTATGGAGATGATCTCGTCAGTCCTGCCAGTGTTTCTTTTTCGCGGGGATCGGTTGTATGGTTTATTCGAAGTACGAATTCAACGATAAGAACACTGACTGTCCTGGGTCGGGTTCCGGATGATCTCAATTATGAGCACGCCCAATTTCTTGCTGGCTTTTCAATGTTTGGCAGCGCATACCCCAAGAAGGCTTTGTTCAATGATATGGGCATAGATGCCAGTGTTAATCCGGAGTACTATTTATCAGATGAGATTCATGTTTATAATGGTATTTATTACGATACTTTCTGGTATTTTGATTATTTGGGGGCTCCGCAGTGGCAAGAGTACAATGGCGAATATTATGAGCCAACAGACGACGGTTTAGAAATAGGACAAGGAGCATGGTATAAGCATGATCACGAGAGCACTAATACAGTTTCTTGGACAGAAATGAAACCGTATTAAAGTCGAATCGTCAAAATTCAACTGGTTAACCGTGACCGATTTGCTAGAGGAAGATCGAGATGCCGCTAGTCAGTTATATTTTGGGGCGCTTTTTCAAGAAAGCCCAGAAGGCACAGGACCATGAGCAACAGGATTTTATTTCTTACGACAGTACCGGGGGTAGTATGTGCAAAGAAGGACGTTTTTCAATTCTAATGCTAGGTTCGCTTGTCGTTTGTTTGGTATTCTGCCCCCTTGCATCCGAAGCCTTTGGGGCGCAGGTTGACAGGGCCGCTTTGTATCGCCGTATTGCCCTCTTGGAAGCTACGGAAGTAACAAGCCCAACTGTTCTTCAGTCCCGCTACCGCACGGCCCGTGAACGCCTCCTGCCCATACTGCCGCCTGATCCCGATGTGAAGCTTAACCCCTCCGGGAGTATCATCGTATTCAATCCCGTAAACTTCGCCCTTTGGGCAAAGGTGTTAGAGCCAGCAGAGTTGAATGGCGTGACGGTTTATCCCGTGACAGTAGTCGAAGATCCATCAACGCGAAATACCATATTCTATAATGGACTAGCCGAACCCATTGGGTATCTGGCCCCTGAACAAAGCTATTTCCCGTTCACATGGCTGGCGGAGCATCACCCCGAGTGTTATACTGGAAAAACCGATCCAAACCTTCTGGCCTGGTTTGAAGGGGTTTACGATCCCGCCCGCATAAGTATTACTTATTGGCTTTTGCCGTTCGATCAAGTAGATGCCTTTGCAGAGGCGCAATTATCGGATATAGATTATCAATCCTCTGCATTAAACCGGTTGCTGTTGGATGAATTACTTGAGCCAATCACTAATTTGACATTTTATAGAATAGAACAACATACTAATGGCACCGTAATCGGGCTTTGCTGGCCTGATTCGTACACGAATCGGTTGGACATATTCGCGAGTAGTAATCTGGCCGATCGTGCATGGACTCTGATCGCAACAAATCTCGTTACGGTCGGCACAAACAATATGATCTGGACCGATTCCGCCACCACCGGTTTGGTGGTTCGTTTTTATAGGGCGGGAAATGCGGATTTGGACAGTGACAACGACATGCTTCCCGACGCACGCGAAATAAGGTTGTACGGCTCTTGCGCCACCAACGCCGATACCGATGGCGACGGCCTTTCAGATGGCTTGGAAATTCTCCATTATCATACAGATCCCGTTGGCATTCACAACGTTATGCTTCCTTTCTCGACTAGCCTTGAACAAACAAATTCTTATGCGCTTGGACAGCTTGACGGCCAGCAGGGCTGGAGCGCTTCCTCTGGCGTTTATGTTCAGAATGGGTTCGCTAGAACGGGCGACCAAGCCGTTGAGGCGAAACTCGGCGGGGAAACGATTTTCCGGGGCATCGCCTCCACGGATAGCGTTGTTACGGCTGAAGCTACGTTTTATTGGGGGCCCGTTGCCGATTCACCGCCCGCGACTCTTCCGCTTAGCGCCAGCGCCCTTGTGAGTTTTGATCCCGCCCAGGGAATCATGGGCTATGATGGCAACGGCTCCGGCGGGGGGACATGGATTGCAGCGACCAACACCCGCTTGAGCGGCCAGTGGGTCACGCTCAAAATCGAACAAAACTTTGACACGAAAACGTGGAAACTCTATGTCAACGGAACGGAAAAGTTGAACGAGCTGGGATTCAAGGACGCCTCCATCGGTCAACTGAGGGGAATGCACTTGCGAAGCGGCGGAAGCGAACACCTCTTTTGCGACGATGTGTTAATTCAAACCCCTTGACGTCTTCTCCTTCAAAAGGAACAAAGTTTATGAAGTATGCTCGTGTCGGCAAGCAAGTCATGTCTATAGCCCAATCTATCCAAGTAGCGGTCATTCCGATTTGTCTTTTTATATTTACCTCTTTGGCTTCCGCCCAATGGCGCGAGGCTGTATCGCCCTATAGATTTGAATATATTGCAGATTCAAAGGGAGAAGCTATAGAAGGCGCAATGGCTCTTCTTTCCGCTGAAGGGACGACAGTTACCACAAATGAGACTGAAGCCACCCCAGAAATCAACATGTTGGCACGCGCACTCGATTACGACCCCAAACTTATATTCGAGTATGTGCGCAACCATATTGAGTACAATTCTCCTATTTACGGTGTTCGAAATGGCGCCCATGGGTGTCTCATGGCTGGACGAGGTAATGATTGGGATCAGGCGGCCTTGTTGACTTCGTTATTCCGTGTTTCTGGGTACACTACACGATTCAAATATGGACTCGTTAAATATACACGTGCGGACCTAGGAGAATGGTTCGGGATTCCGGCTGACGCCGTAATTTATTATGTTAGCGATGGCGGAAATCCTGGCGGAACCAACGATAACACTCACTATTTCATGGCGCGCGTTTGGGTTGAAGCCCAAATCGACGGCGTTTGGTATTCATTCGACCCAGCGTTCAAATCGTATCGAGATTATCAGCGTCCAGATATTCAGTCAGCAATGGGTTACACGAAATCGGCGTTTGTTTATAAAGCAGGTGTTGGTGCATCTGTAACAACCGATTACGCCATGAACGTCAATGAAGCCAAAATTAGGACTGCGTTAAAGAAGTATACCACAAATCTTGTTCAATTCATTCAAACTAATAATCCTCTGATGACCGTTTGCGAACTTGTAGGGGGACGGCAAATGGTTTTTGAAAATCTAACGACCTTTCCCACAAATATTCCAAAAGCCGTCTCCTTTTACGCAACTCCAGTAACGTGGGACCATATTCCCGCTTCCTCCAATGTCACCCTTACCGTGAAATATGCCGGCATCAATAAAACATTTAAGGGATACGAAATTGCATGCAAACGTCTGTCACTGTATTATGATTCAACTCAGGGTTACCGTCCTCAGTTAAGGCTCGATGGTGAAATAGTAGCTACTGGCAATACTACATCAATTGGTGCAGTCAGTAATATTGAAGTTACGGTGAATCATCCATATCTTGGAACTTACTGCGATTCGACAAAAAATATAAAAGTAATCAGCGGAAACCGGTATGTCATCATCCACGATTTTGAGGGCATATCGCCTGCCGTTATCTCTTCTGCGAACAAAAAACTTTCTCAGGACATTGCTCTGGGACTTGACTCTAGCGTCGAATCTGTTTTCGCAGGAAGCATGGATGTGACAGTCCTTTCCGGGTTGCAGCAGTGGTACCTATCGGTCCAACTGCTTGGTCAATTATCGGATGTTAAGGGCTATTTTCACCATTTTGTTGGCATTATGGGTCAACAAAGCGGATATTATGTAGATATCCCAGAAGTTGTGCTATCCAGCACATCCAAAACTCAAGATCTTGGAGACGAACGGGCCTGGTTTAAGGCATGTACACTATTCGTAAGCGCTCTTGAGCATGGGCTATTAGAACAAACCCAGGGAAGTAACAGTCAAGCGGTATCGACCATTAAGCTTTTGCAGTTGAACAATGCCAACGGCAACAAGACTTTTTTGGCTACAAGCGCCAATTGGGCTAGCGTCGTGAAACCAGCGCTATTCAATTATTCGGCAGCGAAGAAAACCGAGATTGAAGCAGATATTACCATCGGTCGGAAATTTGTTCTCCCTGAAAATGGGGGGATAACTCTTCAACAATGGACCGGGTATGGCTATGTGAATTATTCGACTACCAACATAGGCATGCTAATCTCGGGTGATTATAATGGGGGGCATAATGGGACGCCTGGATCCTTGAATATTGATTTGGTTGTCAAAATGATCAGGCAAGGTAACAACGATCTGTTAAAAGGAAATATTTCTTATACGACCAGTTATGATCCGGTTGATCTTCATTCGGGAAACTTTCTCGACGAAAGCGTGGATATTACTCTTGGCACCGGTTCCGAACCGTCAGGCCTTGCGTTTTCTCGTAGCTACACCAGTGGTGAAAACTTCCGTAAGTTTCCGATGGGATATGGATGGACGCACTCTTATGACATTGATGCAACGGAAACCAGCCTAGCCGGTCCTTCGTTTGGGTTACGCCGCCCAGAAGAGGTGACGCCTTTTATTGTACAAAGCATTGTTACTTTCGATCTTATGCAGTCAACTCCTGATGTCCTCGACTGGATGTCAGCGATTCTTGCTACCAAATGGGGCATGGATCAGCTTATCGATAATTGTGCTGTTGTTAAATTCGGCATGAAATCCATGGAGTTCATCAAGCTACCCGATGACACTTATGTTTCTCCTTTTGGTGTCACGGCTACCCTCACCAAGCAAGGGGGTGCCTTTGTGCTGAATGAGCGATTCGGTAAAACCTATAATTTCAATCCCGATGGTTCTCTTTCGACCAGAACCGATGCTGATGGAAACAGCATTGCTTTCAGCTACAACTCCACAACTAACCTTGCCATGGTCAGCAACAATTTTGGCCGCGTTATGACCCTCGCTTATAACGGAAGCGGTTGCGTCAAGAAAATCAACGATCAAGAAGGCCGAAGCGTTTCGTATACGTACTATGATAACAATCTAATTTCAGTGCTGGATGTCGAATCCAATGAATGGACGATGTCGTACGACGGACAACGACGCCTTATAGCCAAATATGATCCCCTTTCACGCTTGATCGTTAGTAACAAGTACGATTCCGTGTCAAAAGTTAAAACACAGATGAATGGAGCTAGCAATGTCTGGAGCTTCTTCATAAGCGGATGGCGAGGCGTGGATCAGGATCCCGAGGGTGCTCGCACTATACACTTTTTTGATGATGAAGGACGGAATCTTGGTACACAGGACGCCGTTAGCAATCGGACGTATAATTTTTATGATTCACAAGGCCATCTTGTGTCAAACATTGATGCTCGCGGTTATGCAACCTTTCTACAATACGATAACAATCACAATGTTACGAACCAGATTAATTCGCTCGGCCACTCAACGGCCTATTCTTATGACAACCAATATCGATTAGCAACGGTGACCGACCCGCTTGGTCATGTCACCCGGTATTATTATGATTCCGAGAATCACGTCACAAACATTGTCGATTCATTGACAAACAGATCCGCCATGACTTACACCGCCAAAGGGCTTCTGAAGAATGTCACGGATGGTAACGGCATTCGCTCGACCAGTTTCACCTATGATTCGTTCGGAAACCCGTTGACCGTCAACCGCACTGATGGAGGCATTGTCAGCAACGCTTACGATGCCGTGGGAAATCTATCCGAAAGCACGGACGCGAACGGAAAGAAAAGCTTGTTCGGATGGAACAAGCGACGCTTGCTCACCTCCGACAAGGATGCGGCGGGCTTCACGGTCAGCAACGTTTATAATGCCCTTGGCCAATTGACCCGGATCATTGACCGCCAGGGATACACCAACAAAACGACCTATACAGCAACAGGGAAGCCCAGTCGAATCACATTGGCAGATGGCGGCATAATCCTGAACACGTATGACTCTCTGGACCGGTTGAGTACCGTGACCGATCCGCTAGGGCGCGTTTCCAGCAACCGATACGACAAGGCGGGAAGAAAAATCGGTGTTGTCGATGCTCTTGGGAATGAATCGTCGTTTGCCTTTGATCCCAATGGCAACATGGTGGCCCAGACTAATTCCCTTGGAAAAGTCACAACTTTCGTCTTTGACGAATTAAATCGGTTGATTCGATCCGTTGATTCATTAAATCACACAAATACGTTTGAATATGACGCAAAAGGAAGACAAATAGCTGTTGCAGACGCCGAGGGTTTGCGAACGGAATATCAATTTGATGCCCTTGACCGCCAATCGTGTAAAATTAAACCTGACGGAGTTACGGAGTCATTCGAATATGACACTCTGGGTAATCTCATTGCTTTTGTGAATGGAGCAGGCAATCGCATGACCTTTGGTTATGATGGCATGGGGAGATTGCTCGCCTCAACAAACGCAGTCGGTTCCGTTACGACGTATGATTACGATGATTTTGGCAATCGCCTCAGCCGACACGACGCTAATGGCGCTACAACATTGTATCGGTACGATTCGGTCAACAATTTGACCAATATTGCCTATCCAAGTGGTCTGTCTGTTCGGTTCAAATACAACGCCAATCGACTGCCGACAAACATGATTGACATAACGGGTTCCACGGCTTGGCGGTATGACCGCATGAACCGGCTTACGAATGTTGTGGTGTCCGGCTCGGGATCGCCCACAAGGCAAGTGTCATACGCATACGATCTTGCCGGCAACC
The DNA here is from genome assembly GCA_046484345.1 of Kiritimatiellia bacterium. Lineage (GTDB taxonomy): Bacteria > Verrucomicrobiota > Kiritimatiellia > CAIKKV01 > CAIKKV01 > CAIKKV01. The sequence continues at coordinate 3,090 of JAWOJA010000039.1, read as the reverse complement.
GAACTTCCGTAACATTTGCGGACGCCAAGAACGTCTCCTATCGGTACGATTCGTTGAATCGGCTTACCAATGTTGTTGACTGCGCATCACGGACTACGGCTTTTGCCTATGATTCGCTTGGCCGGGAAACGGGGATTCTGTACCCGAATGCCGTTTCCGGCGCTTTGGAGTGGGATGATGCCGACCGGTTGACACGGATCTGTTATTCAATCGGCGGCAGTAATTTCATTGACCGTGCCTTCACGCTGAACCCGGCGGGAGACATTTCTGCAATGGACGTGGCGTCAGGGGTGATGCCACAACTTCCCCCGGCGGTTCGGCGGTTCAGTCAAAATTCGGCGGACGAACTGACGCAGATCGCACAGAAGGCCGTTCCGGATGCGCCGGCTGAAACGGTGAATCCATTTTATGGGGATTTGAACGGGAACCTGACTAATGCCGCCGGCTTGCTGTTGGCATACGACGCGGACAACCGGATCACCAACATGGTGTCGGGCGCTATGACAACAGCGATTACCTACGATGGCTTGGGGAACCGAGTAAAAGTGGGTTCCAGTTCTGGCGGGCAAACTAATATTACTTGGTTTGTTCTGGATTACGCCGATCCGTTGTGCCGCCCGCTGGCAGAGCTCGATTCGGCCGGGCAACCGGTTCGCTGGTTCGTATGGGGCAAGGGGCTTGTCTCCCAAGTGGAGTCAAACGGAGCGCTCCATTATGCCCATGGCGACAGCCAAGGCTCAACGCTGGCATTCACGGATAATGTGGGCACGCCCACCGATCAGTGGTTCTACTCGCCCTACGGCTCAGTGCTCAACCGAACCGGTGCCACCGAAACCCCGTTCCAGTGGCTGGGCGGGCACGGTGTCCGATGCCAGGATGACGGTATGTACCTTACCCTTTACCGCATGTACAATTCGGAGCTGATGCGGTTCACAAGCGCCGATCCCATCGGGTTATCGGGCGGGGCGAATCTTTACGCCTACTGCGCGGGGAATCCGTTGACCTTGATGGACCCCGAAGGCAAGTGCGGCAACGAAAACAGGATCGAATTCTTTAATCAAGGGTATGGCCCCAATCAAAGTTATCAAATTGTCGGCGCGAATGAGCGGAATTTGACAAAAAACGATTGGCAGGCGGTTGGGCCTTACTACATGGGCGCAGGCCTTTCCATGGGCTTTATGGCCGCTTCCACGCTTCCTGGGGTGGGGCAGGCAATGGATTTGGCAACGTTGAATGACCCGAGTGCCGGAACTCTATGGAAGGCTTTGGCTTTCGCGAGTTTGGCTATTGATTCGCGTTTTGGTGGACTCGCACCGAATGTTAGTTCTCTACGATATGCCGCAAAGAGTGAACTCTTCACAGTTCGTACATACACCGGTGCTGCTGGTCGTGAGGGGATTACGAGCAGCAGGGTCTTGAATGCTGATACTTGGGTGACCCTCCCGGGAGAAATCCCTTCGCGTGCGGGACACCTTCAGATTGAGAAGCTACTAGAGATTGAACCGGGGAGAGGAGCGAATTTCCTTGAGTTTCAAGTCCCGTCCTCAAACCTTCGTGTTCCGGTAAACGGGCCGACCGTTCCGGGTAGTGGTGCTTGGCAACGTCAGTTGATCGAGCCAGTACCCGTTGATCCCAGCACATTCCGGCGTCCACCGGGCAGACCTGGAGGAGGTTGAGCATGGAGATTAAGTGTTCAGCCTGCGGGCAAGTCACGAACATCCGTCAAGAATACTTATATCATGCCGGGTTCAGCGGTCGTGGTTTTCTCTATTGTGACAGTTATCCGGCAATTCTTAAGTTCGATTCTTACAATCCAAATTACAGAGCAATTGTCGGCGACAAGCATCCTTGGTCGTTGAACTCCGAGGAGAAGAAGCGTGTGGAAGATGCCTTGAAACCGTATGAGAAAGGTGGCCGTTTCCGCTTCGGTGCTCTTCCGCGGTGCCCGGCATGTAACGAGCCACTGCCTGACTTGCTCAAAGATGACATCCATTTCGTCGAGGTCGGGGTAGTCGTTGATGCTGATAAAGACCCCTCGGCATGGTTGGCAGGAGACAAACCGTGAGAATGTTTCGGATGTTTTCGTTATCGATGGTTATGATGCTGATGACCGGACTTTCGCTCTTCTATCCTACCACTATGATGGCCTCATTTCCCGTCGTACCCACTGCCGATCACGTAGTATTCAGTTACGACGCCGGCGCTGTTCGTGTTATTTCCGACAATGCCGTGAATTGTCCAGATGCTCCCGAAGCAACTACGGGGAGTAGTTGGGGAAGTAGTTGGGGAAGTAGTTGGGAAAAAGTTCTGACAAACGACAAAATGATTGACGGTGTTGTGGTGTTTTGCAAGGTTGGGGACATGGCACCCCCTGCGGATCGAGTCGAAATGATGAAAAAGGCATACAGACCTCATAAGGAAAAGCGGATTCTATGAAAATTCTTTACAACACAGTCGCTCTCATCTTTCTTGGTCTCTCAATGCTTTCTGCGGCCGACACAATCACTTACTCCTACGATGCGCAGCACCGGCTGGTTCAAGAAAACATATCGGCATCGGAGAAGGTCTTTTACAGTTACGATTCGGCGGGCAACACGAGCCAGCATGTGACGATTACGGACGCGAAATATTTGGAATCATGGCTCTTGTATTTTTCGATGCTTGAGCCGTGGCAGGCACCCGGAGTGGCAACGGTGCTGCGGGACGTCCGAGCGGCTATGTTAGCCGCAAGCCAGGGATAAGCCAGGGGTAATAGATTACGGCCGGAACGCCTCCCCAGCAAGCCGATAGCACTCCACGCACCGGCTCGATGAGTTGCTGCCCGGCAACTGGAAGCCGCTTTCTTCTTAAATCGAAAATCATCAGCCGGGCGGCGTCAAGAGTCCAACGGGGTTCGCCGGTGTGAACGCCGGCGTGAAAATGTAGTTTTTCTGGCGGTTTGAAAATGCAGGAACAGAAAGGGCGCCGGTGTGAACCGGCGCCCGTTTCGTTCAGGGTTCTTCGATCCGGTCCTTCATGCGGTAGCTCTTGCCTTCGATGACGACGGTTTCGGCATGATGCAAGAGGCGGTCGAGCACGGCAGAGGCGAGT
>JAWOJA010000082.1:0-36827 GCA_046484345.1 Kiritimatiellia bacterium | reverse complement strand
TGATCACCGCCGTGGTCGCCGTCCCGATCCTGCTCTACCTCATCTTCGCCGCGCCCGCCTGGGCGTTCGGTCTGCTCGTGCTCTGGGCCACCACCACCTCGGCCTGGGAGTACTGCAACGTCACCTTCGGCACCGAGCACCGCTCCGCCACATGGTTCGTGGCCGCCCTCGCCGCACCGCTGTTCGGCGCGCGGTGGAGGAGGTCAAGGGCGAGAAATGGGAGGCCTTCCGGGATCGGCAGGGGGACTGGGGGCGGATGTGGTGCTGTGGTTGGCCCAGCGTCACACGGGGCTGACGCTACCCGAGATCGCAAAGGCGGCGGGCGTGGCGGATCACCGGGCTGCGGGGAAAGCAGTTGAGCGGATGGAAAAACGCATGAGGGAAGAGCGAGAACTCAAGCAAAATGCCGCTCAAGGGGAAAAAAGTTTTGTCGTTTGTCGGGACTTGACCCCTTGAGGGTTAATTTCATGGCATTGGGGCATGCCCCTTCTCCTACATTCTTCCGGTCCGACTCAGCATTGCCCTGATGGCCAAAATCTTATCCATGACTATGCTAGCGCTACGATGAATGAAACCTGTAAGGATATATCGGTTCCGCCGACGACCCCCACATCGACACCAGCCCGATTTAATCGAGTTGCCCCGTTCTTTCGCTACGGGTTGGCCGTCGTGTACAGCGGTATCGGGATCGTCATTCTGCAACTTATCCACAAGGTTTTTCCCGTTTACGAGCCTCCCGTTATCCTCCTGGCGCTGGCCGTTATACTGACTGCCTGGCAAGGGGGGGCTGGGCCGGGTTATTTCGCAACCATCCTGGTTGCCTTGGGAATTTGGGGCTTTTTTGTGCCGCCCGAAGGGTTTGTTATCCCGCATCCAACCCAAACCCTTCGACTGTTGCTGATTGTCGCAAGCGGAACAGCCGTCAGCTGGCTGGCAGGCCGGCATCACCGGGCGTTGGATTTGCTGCAGCGCAGCGAACGCCGTGTGCGTATTGTGATCGATACCGCCTGGCTTGGAATTGTTGAATTTGACAAGGACGACCATGTCACCCTGGCCAACACGTATATGCTCAAACTGCTGGGGTTCCCGATGGCCGAACTTCTTGGAAAATCCATTGGCGACCTTGCCGCCGCCGAAGGCCGCTCTCTGGTGGATGAGGCAACGAAGAAGCTACACGACGGCCATCTGCCTGTCGCCGATTACGAAACGCGATTTGCAAGGCATAACGGGTTGCCAATCTGGGTCCACGTCACGGTTGCGCCGATTCTTTGTGAGGACGGAAAGTTTATCGGCTCAATCGGAACAGTCGAAAACATTTCCAAACGAAAACAGGCCGAGGAGGCCTTGGCCCGGTCCAATCGGGATCTGGAGCAATTTGCCAACATCGTGAGCCACGACCTTCGTGAGCCCTTGCGCATGGTGGAGGCATTTGGCGGTTTGCTGGAGCAACGGCATGGGGAGAAACTGGACGGGCAGGCCCGCGAATACCTTGACTTTATAACGGGCGGCGCCAAACGTATGGCCAGGCTGATAAACGGCTTGCTCGCCTATTCGCGGGTCGGTCGCGGCGCCTTCATCGCATCCGATACGAATACGCAAGAAGTCGTAATCGGGGTTTTGAACAACCTCCGCGTGGCGATCGATGCCGCACACGCGACGATCCATGTCGGTCCGATGCCGGTTGTTTCGGGAAATCCAACCCAGCTGGTGCAGCTTTTTCAAAACCTGGTCGAAAATGCACTCAAATACCGAAAAGCGGAGGCCACTCCCGAAATTTCCATTACCGCCGAAAAGCAGGACGGCCACTGGCTTTTCAAGGTGGCGGACAATGGCCTTGGGATTGACCCCAAGCATCATGCCCGCATCTTTGAGCTGTTCCAACGCCTCCATGCGGAGGAGGAGTATTCGGGAATCGGAGTGGGCCTTGCCGTCTGCAAAAAAATAGTCGAACGCCACGGCGGCCAGATTTGGGTCGAATCCACGCCGGGTATCGGATCGAGCTTTGCTTTCATCTTGCCCTGAGCCACATGGCCGGGAGTAATCGGTCAATTAGCGGGGGTTGATTAGCGGCTTTGAATTGTTCTGCACCACCGGGTACGTATTTCAGGCTTCCGCAGGCGAAGAGTCAGCGCATCCGGCGCAAGAGCGGCGCGGCAGACCGGTGCCACATTAACTTTCCGATGGTCCTGGCGCAGGCCATGGGCTTCGAGGCCGGGGAAATAGTCGAGTGAGTTGTGGAAGACAACGGCATGCTCGTGGTGAAGCGCGGGCGTGTCCGCCGTCGCAAGGCACAGAGGATCGTGGAAGGAGGGGCGGACGGCCATTTGCGTCGGACCCGGGCTTCTGCCGGGAATACCTGGCCAAGCAGCAACGGATCGACCGGCTTGAGGTGGACGTCCAGCGGTTGACGGCCAAACGGTGTCGTCAGGAGCGAAAGGCGAAAGAAAAACCTTTTGGGCTGTCAATTATCGGTTGCGAGCCCCGCCCATGCGGTCAAGCGGTTGGTGCGTATCCCGGCGGCGGGTGAGCCCGCGGGGGGGGCGCGCGGGCGAGAGGCGCTCCCGGCTGCGGCGACGCGTCCGCCTTGGAATGGTCAGCCGCTAATCACCCCCCGCTAACCGACCGATTACGACGAGTAGCTTGGGAGACATCTGATAGCGGATTAGTCGCCTTAGCAATCAGCTTTTAGCTACAGCCGATAACAGATAGATGTTGGATGGAAATCACGCCGGCATCGTAAAACAGAAGGTGGCGCCTTCCCCCTCATTCGCCTCAAACCAGATTTTCCCCCCATGGCCTTCCACGATTTTCTTGCAGATGGCCAACCCAATGCCGGTGCCGGGATATTGCCCCCCCCCATGCAAACGCTCGAAGATCAAAAAAACCTTGCTCCCCAACTCCGGCGCAATGCCAATGCCGTTGTCCCGGACGCGGAACAGGTAATTCTCCCCTTCGCGACGGGCGCTTACGTGAATCTCCGGCGACACGCCATCGCGGCGAAACTTGATGGCGTTGGCGATCAGGTTCTGGAAGAGTTGCATGATTTCCATTTTACTGGCGCGGATGATCGGCAGCGAATCGCTCATGACCTTCGCACCCGCCTCGGCAATGACCGCCTGAAGATTTTTCAACGCTTCGGCCACCACCACGCCGACATCGACGGCCTCAATGCGGCTATTCCGCCCCACACAGGCATAGGCCAACAGATCGTCCACCAGCCGCTGCATCCGAAAGCCCCCCTCTTCGGCGAAGCGGATGTACTCGGCGGCTTTGGCGTCCAATTGCCCATCATAGCGCTCCCTCAGCAGCGTCATGAAACCCGTGATCATCCGCAACGGTTCCTTCATGTCATGCGATGCAACATAAGCGAACTGCTCCAAATCTTTGTTGGATCGGGCCAGTTCGTCCGCCGTCATGCGAAGCCGGTCCTGCACCTGGCGGCGTTCCGTGATGTCGCTCAGCATAACGCGGTACACGGACCCGCCTGCGGAACCGGCCGCAACGGTGGACTCCATCCGCGCCCAGAATATCGTTTTATCCGCCTTCACCATCCGAAGTTCGCAGGCCTGTTGCTCACCGGTCTCAAAGAGCCGTTTGTGATGCAGGTAGACAACATCCTGGTCTTCCGCGGCAATAAACCGGTTGATTGGCTGGTTGACCAACTCGCCCCGGGCCACGCCCAGCAAGGTCGCGGCGGTGAGATTCGCCTCCAGGATATGCCCCTCCCCGCTCAGCGTGCAATAACCCATCGGCGCCAGCTCATAGAGGTCGAAATACCGGGCCCGGGTGGCGTCGAGCTCCACCTGGATGCGGCGCAACTCCTCGTTCTGCATCTCCAACTGGATCTGGTGCACCCGCAGCTCGTGAATCAGGAGGTTGGCCTCGCCGAGCGATGGCTCCGGGACGGCCGCAAACGCCAGCGATTTGAGCTTTTCTTCGGCCCGCTCACGCATCGTCAAGGTTGATTCGGTCCGCTCTTCGCTCATACGCCCGCCCTTTCCGTCGATGCGACCGCATAGATTTGACCGGCCTCATTCACCAAAGCGGTGGCGGTCAACCAGACCTCCAGCACTCTGCCGGCTTTGGAAACGCGTTGCGTCCGATAGGGCTCCAAAACCTCGGCCCGGCTGAGCTGGGCCAGTTTGACCACAGTCTCCTCCCGCAGACCTTTTGGGATCAAATCGCGGATGTTCATCTTTAGCGCCTCGGCCTCACTCCAGCCATACAGCCTTTCCGCCGCCGGATTCCAGGCCACGATGCGCCCCTCCATATCCTGCACCAGCATGGCATCGCGCGCGTCGTGCACCACCACAGCGAGACGACTCCCCGCATTGGCCTTGCGCAGGGCTTCCTCGCTCCGCTTGTTTTCGGCAATATCGGCAAAAGTGATCACCGCGCCCTCGATCACGTTTTCCATCGTGCGATAGGGCAGGATGCGCATCGTGTACCACGCGCCAGCCGTCGTCTGAACTTCAACCTCTTTGGGAACAAGGCAGTCCAGCACGGCCTTCACGTCCGCCACAAGGCGGTCGTACCCCACCAGGTTGGAGACGATGTGCCCGACGGGCCGCCCCACGTCGGCCGGTATCAAATTGATGATCGACGTGGCCGCGGGAGTGAAGCGCAGAATGCGCAGCTGATGGTCCACAAAAACGGTTCCGATGCCCGTGCCGGCCATCAGGTTGTTCATGTCGTTATTGGCCCGGGACAGCTCGGCCACCTTGGTTTGCAGTTCGGCATTGATCGTGGCCAACTCCTCGTTGATCGACTGCAGCTCCTCCTTGGAGGTCTCCATCTCCTCGTTGGTGGATTGCATCTCCTCGTTCATCGACTGCATTTCTTCGTTCGAGGATTTGAGCTCCTCGTTGGCGGTCTCGAGCTCCTCGTTGGCGCTGTGAAGATATTCCTCCTTGGCCCTCAATTCCCGCATGAGCGCCGCGACCCTTAAATCGGCCTCCCCCCCATCGCCGCGAGCCGATGCAAGAGCGCGCTTCGCCTCTTCGGGAGGCGCGGCCGGCGATTCCTCCAGGATCACCAGGAACAGGGGCTCTTTCTCCTCCTCGCTTGACAAACTTAGGGCCGGCCGGACGGTCAGGTTGACCGTGGAGAAGTCGCCATTGGTTTTGACCCTCAATCCCTCGCAGCGAACAAGCGCGTTCGTTGCCGATGCCTTGCGCAGGGCCGTTGTCAGGTCGTTCCTCAACCCTTCGCGGGCCATTTTCAACATATTGCTGACACCGGCCTCACCGGGGGCCGGCTCCAGATACAGTCCGGTGCGGCCGTGCAGATAGAGGATGTCGCCCTGGCGGTTGACGAGCACAGCGGCCGGAGCGATCTGCCGCAAAAGAGTCTGTTCGGCAACTTCGCGCACAGAGAGATTCCCGCTCGTCTTTGCCGCGGATCGAGGAGGCGACTTCTCCTTCGCCAGCGGCGGCAAATAGAGGTTTGGCGCCGTGCGGGGGAGCCCGCGAACCCCCTCCTTGCTTTGGTAGATTTTCATCTTGCGGTCCAGCGCGGCAAAAAGATCGCCGCAATCGCCCACCGTCTCCGAGGTGCCCAGAAAAAGACCCCCCCCGGGGTTTAACGCATAGCGGAACAAGGGAATGAGCCTCTTCTGCAATTCGCCGCCCATATATATCATGAGGTTCCGGCAGCTGATGAGGTCCAGTCTCGAAAAAGGCGGATCCTTGATAACGTCCTGTTCCGAAAAAATCAGCATATCGCGGATGTTTTTCTTGATGCGGCATGTGCTGCCGTCGGACTCGACCGTGAAAAAGCGGGCCAGCCGTTCCGGGGAGATATCGGCGGCGCAGCTCGCCGGATAGAGGCCGGCGCGTGCCACGGCGATCGCCTGGCTGTCGATATCCGTGGCGAACACCTGCACCTTGAAGTCCTGCTTCATCGCCTCCATGCGCTCGCGCAGGAGAATGGCGATGGAATAGGCCTCCTCGCCGGTGGAGCAGCCGACCGACCAGACGCGGATCGGGGAGCCCGGAGCTTTGCCGGCAAAAAGCTTCGGGACCACCTGTTCCTCAAGAGCCTTGAAAGCATCCGAATCGCGGAAGAAACAGGTCACGCCGATCAACAGATCGCGAAACAGCGCTTCGGCTTCGGCCGGCGTCTGTTGCAGATATTTGACATAGGCGTCGATCGTTTTGATCTGGTGGACGGCCAGGCGCCGGTTGATGCGGCGGTGGATGGTGCTGGGCTTGTAGCGGGAAAAATCGTGGCCGGTCTGGGCCCGCAGAAGGATGAATATCTTCTTCAGCGCGTTCTCGGCATTGGGCTCCGGGGCGATGTCGAGCGCGGTATGCTTGCCGAACGCATGGTTCGCGTAGGCGATGAGCTGAACCGCCATCTCGGCCGCCGGCAGCTCATAGTCCACCAGCCCCGTGGCCACGGCACTGCGCGGCATGCCGTCGTATTCGGCGGTGGCGGGGCTCTGGGCCATGGCCATGCCGCCCTCGCCCTTGATGGCCCGCACGCCCAGGGCGCCGTCGCTGCCCGTACCCGAGAGCACAACACAGATGGCCCGCTCATGCTGATCCTGGGCCAGGGACCGGAAGAAGAAATCGATCGGCAAACGCTGGCCGCGGGGGGCGGACGGCTCCATCAGGTGCAGTTTGCCGTTCAGGAAGGCCATGTCCCGGTTGGGGGGGATAATGTAGGCGCAGTTGGGCTGAACCTCCATTCCGTCCTCGACCTCGTAGACCTGCATGCGGGTGTAGTGGCGGATGAGGTCCGCAAGGATGCTCTTGTGGTCCGGGGCCAGGTGCTGCACCAGAACAAAGGCCATGCCGGGATCGGCGTCCGGGGGCATGCCGGAGAAAAAAGCCTCAAATGCCGCCAAGCCTCCGGCGGACGCCCCGACGCCAACGACGGGAAACGGTTTTCCCGGTTGCTCAGAGGCATTGCTGTTTGTGGTTTCTGTCATCGCTTAACTCTTCATCCAATACCTCGCGGACCTTGCGGGCCAGCTCATCATAAGAAAACGGTTTCTGCAGGAAGTTTACCCCTTCGTCCAACACACCCTGAAGCGCAATGATGTTGGACGGATACCCGGACATGAACAAGCACCGGATGTTCGGTCGGGCCGCCCGGATCCGCTCCGACAGTTGGCGGCCGTTCATTCCGGGCATGATCACGTCGGTGAGAAGCAGGTGAATGGTCCCCGAGTGCCCCTCGGCCAGACGCAGGGCCTCAACCGGGGATTCGGCCGGAAGCACCGTGTAGCCGAGCTTTTCGAGAATCCGGCTCGCTATGTCGCGGATGGGCTCCTCATCCTCGGCCAGCAGGATGGTCTCGTTACCGCCGGGACAGGCCTCAATCTCACGGACAAGCGCCGGTGTGGCCTCGGACAGGGTGCGCGGCAGGAATAGCTCGAAGCACGTTCCCTGCCCCGGCGTGCTGGAAACGTTGATGAAGCCCTCGTTCTGTTTGACAATGCCATAGACGGTGGCCAGGCCCAAACCCGTGCCCCTGCCGACTCCCTTCGACGTGAAGAATGGCTCGAAGATGTGCTGCAGCGTGTCCGGATCCATCCCGCTCCCGGTGTCGATCACGGCAAGTCGCACGTAGTCGCCGGGACTGTTGCCCGCATGATCGGCGCAATAGGCCTTGTCGATGGTGCGGTTCCCCATCTCGATAATCACCTTCCCGCTCCCAACGATGGCGTCCCCGGCGTTGACGCACAGATTGGCCAGGATCTGGTCGATCTGGGAGGGATCCGCCATGATCGGCCACAAATCCGGCTGCGGTTGCCAGCTGATTTCGATCTGCTCCCCGATGAGCCGCCGGATCATCTTGAGCATGCCGGCTACAATCTCGTTCAAATCCAGCACCTTGGGGCTGATCGTCTGCTTGCGGGCAAAGGCCAGCAATTGCCGGGTGAGATGGGCGGAGCGATCGGCGCACTTGCGGATTTCCTCCAGGCTTTCCCGCCCGGGGCTGCCCGGCGGAATGTCCTCCAGAGCCATCTCCACATTCCCAATAATGGCCTGCAGGATGTTGTTGAAATCATGCGCCACGCCGCCCGCCAACCGGCCAACCGACTCCATTTTCTGAGCCTGCTGGAGATGGGTCTCGAGTTTGACCTTCTCCTCCTCGGCGCGCCTGCGCATCAGGGCCGATCCGATATGCGCGGCTATGCCTTCCAAAATCTCAAGCATGGCGCGAGTCAAACATCCTTTTCGCCGGTCGTTAAGTTGAACCAACCCGACAATCCGGTCATGGGTGCGGATGGGCACCAGGGCCACGGAGGCATAGCCTTTGTGGATACATTCGTTGCGGGGCCGATGGCGGAGGTTTTTATCAGGCGGGAGTTCCAGGAGGGGAAAGGAGTCGTTTGTCCAAAAGCTCCCCCCGGGGGTGAAGAATGGATTGGCCGGATCGGTCTTTCCGGAAATAACCAGCCCGCAGGTGCATGCGAGGCTGATTTTGCCCTCTTTGGTCCGGCAAACATCGCCGGCGGGGCCGCGCTCGACCAACGTGTTTTCGGTCAGCAGGAAATCATGCGGAAAGCCGTTGTGAACAAAATACGGGAAGTCCTCCCCCTGCTGGAGGCGAATGCCAGCGGCATCGAAGCCCGTCCGCGTCTTCAACACCGTCAGAATGCGCTGGATGGAATCCCCCAACTCCCCCGGTTCATTGAGTATTTGAAGAATTTCCCGGCCCATTTCCCGGTAGGCTTCCGCCCGTTTGCGCTCCGTGATGTCGAACAAAAGAACCACATGCACAGCGGTTCCGCCTTGATCCTGAAACGGGGCAGCGCTTGCCTCAACATCCACGGAAACGCCATCCAGCCGAACGATCTTCTGTTCGATCGGCTGGATGGGCTTGCCCGAGTCCAAAAGTTGCGGGATCCGCTCTCGCCGCATGGCGTGGAAATCCGGATGAATCAATTCGAAGGGTGCTTTTCCGATCAACTGCCCGGGTGAGGAGGCGCCGAACAGCCGGGCGCAGGCATCGTTGGCCAGAACGACGCGATCATCGCGGTCGACGAAAATGGCAACCGGGGCATACTCGATCAGATTTCGGTAACGGGCTTCGCTCTCCTGCAAAGCCTGGCGCGCCTGTTCCGCGCGATCCCGGTCCGCCACAGCGTCTTCCATCACGTTCAGAGAGGCCAGGCGGGACTGGTGGACCACTTCGTGGCTGTTCTTGACTTCATCGGCATAGCGGCGCAACGAACGGGTCAACCGGAGAATCCGGACATAGGAATCAACCCGGGCGATTAGTTCGCGATCGGAAACGGGACGCGTGATGTAGCCGTCCGCGCCCGACTCGAGCCCGTCCGCCTGCTCATCGCTCCCGATGTGCGAACCCGAAACGATGACCACAAATATCTCCGCCAGGGCCGGATCCCCCTTGATCCGGCGGCAGACCCGGAGGCCATCGATACCCGGCATGTCGCGGTCCAGCAACAGCAGGTCCGGGCGGCAACGCTGGACAGCCTGAAGCGCTTCCTCGCCGCTGGAGGCCCTGTTCACGGCTAAGCCCAATTCTTCCACCAGACGCGCGGTCGCCTCCAAAATGACGGGATCGCCATCCACCACTAAAATGCGGACAGGATCATTCACGGTTCTATCCTCGGATCACGGTTGGGCTCCGCCGTTTGAGCTTTAAACCGGTATTCCTGCCCCCAACACGCATCGGCGGATGCCGGCATGTCCTGCCAGCTGGAAAAGATGGCCTCCCGATCGTCCGGGTGCAGACCCTGAACCCAACCATCGCCGAGCGCCTCCTCCAGGCTCAGGCCGGCCATCTCGGACCAGCAGGGATTTGCATACTCGCAACTCCCATCGGGAGTGGTCAAACAAATACCGACCGGCGCCAGATCGGTCAAGATGTGGAATTTCGCCTCGCTCTCGCGCAAAGACTCCTCGGCGCGGACACGACCAGTAGGCTTCGACTCGTTCAAGCCATCATGGAGTTGGACTGTCATATGCGACCTCGGACCCTCTTTGGACTCCTGCAGCTTAGTCCCAACGCCCCGAACAAGCAAGCTTGGAAAAGGGACCTGGTCCGCCGTTGTGGCATGTCAATAGGGTCACAAAAGTCATTACGGTCAACACGATCATTGACGAGGGCGGCCCTGCGAGCTCCCATTATCTTCGGAAGCCAAAATGAATGGTACCCCCGACAGGGATTGAACCAGAGACCTAGCCCGGATTATTCACGAAAGAGCCTGTTGAAGGCAATTTGATTCTTTTGACGTGGATGTTTCATCACAGGAACAGTTCCGGGTCAAAATCAGGTGGCATTTCTGTTCCAGAGACAGCCGAAAATCATTCAAAATGCCGGCGCAAGACAGACTCCGGCCCTGCGGGGTTTGGTAAAACGTGTTTTCCCATCGGACGTCAGCCCTTGGGCACGGCGCCGATCGCCGGCGCGCAGGCCATCCAGTCCTCGGCCCAGGGGAAGTGGCCCGTGAACTCCAGAAGGACCCGACGCACGGAGCTTTTGATACGGACCGCGATTTTCAACAGTCGAATGCGCAGCGTCCCCATGGTGGCCCGTTGCAATTCCTTCGTGGCCGCATGAATAATCCGGGCTAAGCCCTTCGAGCGCTTGCAAGAAAGTCAATGACGGTGGCGGCGAAGGAGGCCGCCTGCAGGTAGCTGGTGTGGTCGTGGCCGGGGAGAACGGCCAGCGAGGCGCCGGGAATGTGGCGGTACATGTCCACCATATCCTCAAGAAGAAAATAGGTGTCGCGGTCGCCGGTCAGGGCCAGCGTGGGCGCGCGGATCTTCCGGTAATCCTCCGGATCGTGCAGCAGGGGCGTGGCGAACAGGCCGGACAGATTCAGCAGCAGCTCTTTCCATTGATCGGGGCCGGCCGGGTGCATGGCCTTCAGCCGTTCGGCCCGCAGGGGCGTGGCGGCTTCGAGCATTTCGGGTTTGACTTGTCCGGCGCCCAATATGCCGATCGCCTTCAACTGTTTGCAGAACCAGGGCGAAAAGGGGCGGTGCACCTGCGCGGCCACCGCGATCAGCGCGCCGAACGCCTCCGGGTGCCGCATACCCGCTTCGAGCACCGCCATGCCGCCCATGCTCACCCCGCAAAGAAAGGGCTTTTCCAGTTTCAGCGCATCGCAGAAGGCGAGGATATCATCGGCGAGCAACGGAAGCGAAAGCGGGACGCCCGGATTCACGGTCCGGCCATGACCGCGCAAATCGGGAACGAGAACCCGGTAATGCTTGGCCCATTCGGGAACCTGGTTGTTCCACATGGCGCCGGTGCAGTCGAGCGAGCCGTGCAGCAGAACGAGGGGGTCCCCGCTTCCAGCCGACCGGTAATGGAAACGAAGGCCGTTGGCCGTGATGGAATGATAGCCGTCGGTCACGAGCGCCCCCGCAACGGGCGAATCCATTTTTTAAAAATGTGCTTCCAATCGTAGAGCAGGAAGGGCAACCGCCGCAGGCCGGTGAACGCGACGCCCTGTTTGGCGAGGTAGAGGGACACGAAGATTTCCCGTTCCGGCCAGCTCAGCGGGTGGCAGATGCGTTTCAGGTCCGCCAGCCGCAGGGGGAGCGGGAGCGGATGCTGGAGGAAGCGCGCGCGGCCCGTGTCGATGACGCTGAAGGCGGCGCGACCGGTCCGCGCCTCCATCAGCACATTGCCGGCGGAGAGGTCGCGGTGGAACACCCCGCGCTCATGCATGTTCTGAAGGAAAACGGCCAGGGCCTCGTAGAACGCCGCTTTCGGGATTTCCTCGAAGCGGTCCGCTCCGCCGGTGAAGGCGGTGAAAGCCGCCCGCACCGAGCCCTTGCCGGGGAAGAGGCGGCAGACGAAATAGCTGGGCGCGAGCGCGGCGTGGCGGACGGGTCGCTCAAAGAACGCCACCGGCGCGGGAGTGGCAACGCCGCGCCGCTCCAATTCGCACGCCGCGTTCCAGCTCCGCCGGGCCTTCGAGGGTTGGAACAGCGAAAGCAGCCGTTTGTGCCAGGCGCGCGCGCAGGCCCGTTTGACCACCAGTCGCTCGCCGGGCGCGAAGGGGTGGCCGGCCGACCAGACCGTATTGCGCGCCTGGCGCAGCACATCCTGTCCGGACTCTTTCTCCAGGGCTTCCGGCAGCAGCGCGTCGAGGCGGTTGTCGGCCGGCCATTCCGCTTCCGGCAGCACGACGAAGCCCGTCCAGCCGGGCGGATGGAACGGCATGAACCGGCGGCCGGCCGGGTGCGGGGCCGTGAACCCGGGCAGCGGCCTGGCGGGACCGCGCAGGCGGATGGGCGCGGCGGGTTCATCCCAAAAAAGGTACAGCGGACTTTCCGTCAGCACGGCGGGGTTCGGGACCGGGCGGCCGTCGCGGTCCAGGGCCCGGGCCTGGGCGAGATCGTCCGCGAAGTACAGGGCCGCGAGGTCCGCCGCTTTCCCGTTAAGGGTCCAGGCCGCATGAACGCGGCCGCCGCCGGCCGTGCGGAATTCCAGGATTTCCATTTCCCGGCCGTCGGTCAGGGCGCGGCCCCACTCGGCGCCGGGGAGAAAGGCGGCCAGGGTTTTCATGGCGCGGCAGGCGGGCCGGGGGCGGTAATGGGCGGGATCGCCGGGGGCGCGGCCGTAGAGCGTGACATGCGGAATGGGCTCGGGGTATTCCGCGGTGCCGTCGTCGATCAGGCCTTCGCGCTGGCCGATGAAGGGGCCCCAGTAGACGCGGCGGAGCGCGCCCGAGGCGGCCGCCAGCAAAAGGTAGCGCGCGAGGTAGTCGGCCTGTTTCTGGTCGGCATCCTCCAGCAGGCGGCGGATGCGGCGGTTGCTCCAGGCCACGTGGGTGCAGACCGTATCCGCGATGCCGTAGGCGCGGGAGACGGCGGCGAGCAGGAGGGCCTTGCGAATCAGGTTAAAGCGGATGCGGCCGGCCATGCGCGGGCCCATGATCTTGGGGTCATCCCGTTCGGGCTCCGTGGCCCGTTCGGCGAACAGGTTGTCGCTGTGGATGGCGGGGAGCAGGTTGTGGCGGCGCAGGATTTCCAGGAGGCCCGCGTTGTAGACCGGCTCGAAATCGGTCACGTTGACGCCGGCGAGCGGGATGCCGGCGCTGCGGGCTTCCAGAAGGGCCGCGCGCCAGGCGACGAGAAAATCGTTCTGGGTCCGATAGCCCGTCCATTTGCGGCGGTTGCAGGTGGATCCCACCTCGAACCAGGCGGCCGAGCCTTTCCACGCGGTGAAGACTTCGCGCGTGAAGAGGGTCCAGCGTTCGAGCGCCGCGGGGTCGGGCAGTTGCCCGGCCTCGGCGAAGGGCTGGACCAGGTGGAGCCAGACGCGGAAGCCCCCGGCGGTCAGGCGTTGGAGCAGGCGGCCCTGGGGGGAATCGCGGTAGCCGTAGGTGATGTCGAGCCGCACGTCGCGCAGGCCCGCCTCGCGCAGGGCCTTGATGAGGTAGTCATCGTCGGCGGGGGAGTCGGAGGCCGCCACGCAGACGCCGAGAAAATCGTGGGGAATGCGATGAGCGGTTTCCGGCGGGCGCGGGGATGAGGCGCGCCAGGCATGAGGGAGGGTGCGCAGGCAACCGGAAAGGAATGCGGAGAACGAGAAGAGGGTGTCAGGCATGGTCCTCCACGGCGATACGGGGACTGCGGATGGAGGTCAGCACTTCGTAGGAGATCGTATTGTTGAAGGCGGCCAACTCATCGGCCCAGATGGAAGCACCGCTCTGTTCGCCCAGCAGGACCACCTCCTCGCCGGTGCGGGCGGGGGAATCGGGGCCCAGGTCCACCATGGTAAGGTTCATGGTGACGCGGCCGACGACGGGACAGCGCCGGCCGTTGACCAGCACGCAGGCCTTGTTGCTCCAGGCGCGCGAATAGCCGTCCGAATAGCCGACCGGGATGGTGCCGATGCGGGTGGCCTGGGGGGCGCGGTAGGTGGAGTCGTAGCTCACGGGAAAACCGGCGGGCACGCTCTTGACCTGAACCAGGCGGGTTTTCCATTGCAGAAAAGGGCGCGTTTGGGGCGCTGTTGGGGATCCGGGGCCGTAGCCGTAAAGCAGGATGCCGGGGCGAACGGCGTCGAAATGCCAATCGGGGGGTTGGCAAAAGGCGTCGGAGTTGGCGGCGTGGACGAAGGGAATGGTGAGGCCGCGGGCCTTGCAGTCGGCCAGTACTTGTCGAAACCGGGAGATCTGCAGGCTGGCAAAAGAGTGGTCGAGGGCTCCGGAGGAAGCCAGGTGGGTTCCGATGCCGGCGAGGTAAAGGCCGGGCCGGGCGGCGAAGCGAAGGAGATCGGCGGCGGCTGTTTCCCAGGGGAAGCCGAGGCGGCCCATCCCGGTGTCGATCTTGACTTGGCAGGCGAGGCGGGCGTGGAGGTGTTCGGCGGCGTCGGCGAGGGCGAGGGCCTGGTCGGCCGTCACGAGGAGGGGTTCGGTGCGCAAGTCGAGGAGGTCGGCGGCATCGCCGCAGTCGGCCACGCCGATGAAGAGGATGGTGGCATCGGCCAGGAGGGCGCGCAGGCTGGCGGCTTCCTCGAGATGGAAGACGGCGAAGCGGCGCACGCCGGCGTTCCAGGCGGCGCGGCCCACCTGTTCAAGGCCGTGTCCGTAGGCATCGGCCTTCAGCATGCCGATTAAATCGGTGCCGGGGGCCAGGGCTTTTCGGATTAGCGTCAGGTTGGAGGCCAGGGTGGCGAGGTGAATTTCTGTCCATGCGTATTTATTCATGGAGCGGTATCGGCCGCGGGGGGAGCATCCTGCACGGGAAGGCCCCAGGAGCGGAGGTTATCGCCGATGAACCGGATGACTTTGTCATGCAGGCCGCGTCCCTCCCGAGCGGGGTCCAAGGCGGGTCCGACGACGATTTTGACCGGCTTAGAGACATTGATGCGGCCGAACTCCTTGATGAGCGAGCCGGTTCCGTGGAGATCGGTTTTGATGGCCACGGGGACCACGGGGCAACCGGCTTTGGCGGCCAGTTTTTCGCCCAGCGTGTTGAATTCCGAGGGGACGAAGATTGGGTTGCGGGTGGACTGGGGGAAGATGAGGACACTGATGCCGTTCTTGAGGAATTCGGCGCCCTTTTCCATGACGATGCGGAAATCGGCTCGCGGGTTATCGCGGGTTACGGCGATATGGTTGAGGGCGCTCATGGTTTTTCCGAACCCGGCATATTCGGTGAGCTCTTTTTTGATGACGATGCACAGCGGCTTGAAGGGGACGAGGGCGCAGGGGAGGAGAAATGTTTCCAGCAGGCTCATGTGGTTGCAGACGATCACGGCGGCGCTTTTCAGACCGGCCAGATGCTCCAGGCCGGAAATATCGACCTGCCCGCCGATCTTCTCGACCAGTTTAAGCGTATTATAAGATGTATCAAAGAAATCCTGATTGCTATATGTGTTGTTCCTGGCAACCCACGAGCACTTCACGATGAGTCCCGTGAGGCCCTGGTAGTAGCGCAAGGTGGGAAAGAGGGCGCTTGAGGCATGAGGGGGGGAGGTATAGCGGTGTTTGAGCAATAGATTGGCTACAAACGGATGTGAGGTGTTGATTCCCAACGTGTTCATCCAGCGATTTTTAGCATCTTCGGCTGTGGAGAGCAAGAGTTTTGGGTTTTGCTTCTTGACGGGAAGCGAATTGTGAGTATATTACTGTGTGTTCGGTAATAGAGGGTTCACGTCAAAGAGTGGGTCTAGTACCCGCTTTTTTTATGGCGTCAAATGGTCGGGTGGAGTTGGTTGGAGCGAAGGAGAAGGAGCCATGGAAGAAATACGCGCCTTTCTCACCTATTGGGAAAAGGAACGCGGGGTCGACCGGGAAACGGTCGTTCAGGCGCTGGAGTCTGCTTTGTTGCAGGCTTCCCGGAAGAGCGTCGGACCCGCTAAAAACTTGCGAATCGAAATTGACCGCAAAACCTGCGTGATCCGGGCCATTGCCACCGTCAAGGTTGTCGAGCAGGTGGCGAATCAGCATGACGAGATCAGCCTGGCCAAGGCTCTGAAGCTGCAGCCGGAGGTCAAGCTTGGCGACGACATCGACATCGATGTCACCCCCCGGGATTTTGGCCGTATTGCGGCCCAGAATGCGCGGCAGGCCTTTACGCAGAAGCTACGGCAGGCCGAACGGGCCATGGTCAAGGAAGAGTACAAGGACCAGATCGGTAAGATCGTCAGCGGGGCGGTCCGGCAATTTGAGCGCACGGATGTGATCGTGGACCTGGGGCGGGCCGAGGCGTTGCTTCCGAAGAACGAGCGGATCCAGGGCGAGGAATACCAGCAGGGCGACCGCATTCGCGGCCTTCTGTTGGAAGTCCAGGAAAACACGAGCGGGCCGAGCCTGATCCTGTCCCGGGCGCACCCCAATTTCGTCCGCGCCCTCTTCGAGCTGGAAGTCGCGGAAATTGCGGATGGCACCATTGAGATTAGAGGTATTGCCCGCGAACCCGGCCAGCGCACGAAAATCGCCGTCTTCTCGCGCGAGGAGAAGGTGGATCCCGTGGGCGCCTGCGTCGGCATGCGCGGCATGCGGGTCAAGAACATCGTCAAGGAGCTTTCGGGCGAGAAGATTGACATTGTCCGCTGGAGCGACGACATCCGGACTTACGTGAGCAACGCCCTTTCCCCCGCCAAGCTGTCGAAGGTGGTAATCGATCCGGAGCGGCCGAAGGTCATTCATGTGACGGCCGATACGGACCAGCTTTCCCTGGCCATCGGCAAGCGCGGGCAGAATGTGCGCCTGACGGCCAAGCTGACGGGCTGGAAGGTGGATATCCAGCGCGAAGAAGGGGATATCAGCTTCGAAGAGAAGATGGCCCGCGCCATCGAGCGTCTTGCCCAGATACCGGGCATCGGCAAAGTTAACGCCGAAAAACTGGTCCGTGCCGGATTCCTCAATATCGAGGGCATTCTGGCTGCGGATGTCGCGGCGATCCAGAGCGACGCGGAGTTCGATGCCGAAACGGCCCAGGCCGTTTACGAGGCGGCCGCCATGTCGCAATTGACCACTGAAGAGGGCGGACAGAAACAGCCATGAGAGCGCATGAATTAGCCAAAGAACTGGGGCTTCCCTGCAAGGATTTGCTGGAGAAGCTGGCCCAGAACGGCGTTACGGTGAAGAGTAACTTCAGCGCCGTGGATGACGCCGCGATTGAGTTGGCCCGCAAGCTGATTGCGGCGCCGGCGGCTTCTGCCGTCGAAGCCCCCCCCGTTGCCGTCCCCCCCAAAGAGCCGGAAGCGGCCAAACGGGCGCATGCCAAACCGGCGGCGCATGCCAAATCGGCGGCGCACGCCAAGCCGTCCGCGCATGCCAAGCCGGTGGAGGCGCACAAGCCCGCAGAGGTTGAGACGGTCAAACCCGAACCTGCTCCCGTCGTTCCTCCTGTGGCACCGCCGGCCCCGGCTGAGCCCACCCCCGCCGCTCCGCCAGCTACGACCGCACCGCCGGTCAAGCCGCCAGTACGTTTTGCGCCCGGTTATCCCAGGCCGCCCGCTCCCGTTGTTCCTCCTGTGATGCCGCCGGCTCCGCCCGCGCCGCCGGTCAAACCGCCGGTGCGCTTTGCGCCGGGTTATCCGAAGCTTTCCGCTCCGCCGCCGCCCCCTCCTCCGGCTCCCAAGCCGCCGGTGCGTATGGCGCCCGGATTTTCAAGACCGGCTCCGGCCCATCCGCAGGCCAGTACCAGTCCCAAGCCGCACCCCCAGGCGAGCGCTCCGCATCCGCAGGCCAGTGCGCCGGGCAACAAACCGCCTCCGCGGGTTGCCCAGGGCTTTTCCAGACCGCCCGCACCGGTTCCGCAAGCGGCTCGTCCCGTTGTTCCGCCGGTTCCGGCCAAGCCCTTAACGCCAGCCCCGCCTCCGGCCGCCGCGCCGGCCCCCCGGCCCGCCGTTGCTCCGGCGGCCCCTGTGGTCTCCAACGGCAAGACCGTCACGCTCAAGTCGGCCACCTCCGTCAAGGAATTGGCCGACCTGTTGGGGCTCAAGCCCAATATCCTGATCGCCGAACTGATGAAGATGAACATCCTGGCCTCCATCAACGAACGGATGGATGTCAAGGTGGCCCAGAAGATTGCCGAAAAGCATGGCTTTGCCGTGGAACGGGAGAAGAAACCCGAGCACACGCCCGTGCCCATGCACAAGCAGGAATCGAAGGAAGACGAGGATAAACCCGAGGATCTCGTTCCCCGGCCTCCGATTGTCACCGTTTTAGGGCACGTGGATCATGGCAAGACGTCGCTGCTCGACAAAATCCGCAGCACCACGGTGGCCAAGGGCGAGTCCGGCGGCATCACGCAGCACATAGGCGCCTCGACGATCAAGGTGAAGGACCAGACCATCACCTTCCTGGACACTCCCGGCCATGCGGCCTTTACGGCGATGCGCGCGCGCGGCGCCAACCTGACCGACATTGCCGTGATCGTGGTGGCGGCGGACGACGGCATCATGCCGCAGACGCTGGAGGCCATCAAGCACGCGCAGGCGGCCGAAGTTCCCATTATCGTGGCGGTCAACAAGATCGATCTGCCCGGCGCCAATCCCGAGCAGGTCAGGCAGCAGCTGGCCGCCAACGGGCTGACCCCCGAGGATTGGGGCGGCGAGACGATCGTCTGCCCGGTCAGCGCCGTTACCGGCGAGGGCATCGAGCGCCTGCTGGAGATGATTCTGCTCCAGGCCGAAATCATGGAACTCCGGGCGAACCCGAAGCGGCGCGCCAAGGGCATCGTCATCGAGGCTCAGATGGAGCAGGGCATGGGCCCCACGGCCAACCTGCTGGTCCTGACGGGCACCCTGAAGCTCGGGGATGCCGTTCTCTCGGGCGGTCAGTGGGGCCGCATCCGCGCCCTGATCAACGATTGCGGCGAACGGGTCAAAGAGGCCGGTCCGGCCGTGCCGGTCAAGTGCCTGGGCCTTTCGGGCGTGCCCGAAGCGGGCGGCGAATTCATCGTTTGCCAGGATGACAAATTTGCGCGCGACCGCGCGGTTGAAAACGCGCTGCGGCTCAAGGACGAGCAGATGAACGCGCCGAAGAAGGTCTCGCTCGAATCGCTCTACGAGGCGTTGCAGGAGCAGGGGCGGCTTGAGCTGAAGATCATTCTGAGGGCCGACGTGCAGGGTTCGGTGGAGGCCATTCTCCATGCCCTGGAGGGGATCAAGAGCGAAAAAGTCGTGCTCCATCCCATCCTGAGCGGCGTGGGAAACGTGACCGCCAACGACGTGCTGCTGGCCAAGGCCTCGGAGGCCATCATCCTGCAGTTCCGCGTCGGCAAGGAAGCGAACGTCGCCCAGATGGCCAAGCATGAGGGCATCGAGGTTCGCCCGTACGAGATCATTTACTCCCTGATCGACGATGTGCGCTCGATTATGGCCGGACTGCTGCCGCCCGAACTGGTGGAGCATATTCAGGGCCATGCGGAAGTGCTCAAGGTCTTCGCCCTTTCCAAGGGGACCGTGGCGGGCTGTATTGTGCGCGACGGCAAGGGCACGCCGCGTTCGAAGGTGCGGGTTCTGCGCGAGAAGCAGGTCGTTCACGACGGCACGCTCTTCTCACTGCGGCGTTTTGAAAACGACGTCAGCGAAGTCAAGGATTCCCAGGAATGCGGCATTCGCATCGACAACTTCACGGCCTACCGTGAAGGGGACATCCTGGAGTTCTACGAAGTCGAAAAGAAAACCCCCCACTTGTAGGAAAGCCGGCCGTCATGAAGACCGACCGACTCATCCGGGTTAACGAATTGATGAAGCGGGAGATTGGTGAATACCTCTCCCGCACCATCACCGTGGATCGCGACGGCTTTGACCGGAGCATCCTGACGGTAACCCATGTCATGGTCAGCACCAACTTGCAGGCCGCGCGGGTGATGGTGTCCATTTTCGGACACGAAAAGCAGCGGAATGCGATCCTGTCCGCCCTGCGCCGGCACCGGTGCGACGTTCAGAAGGAGATTGCCCACAAGATGGTGCTGAAATACACCCCGCGCCTCTCCTTCGAGCTCGACACATCGCTTGCCGAAGGCGATCGCATCCTGTCGCTGCTCGACACCATCAAGCCGATCAAAGAGGAGTCCGGCGGGCCGGATTCCGGGGCGGCCGACTCGTGAGGCGTTTCCAGCCCGAGGGTCCGCCTTTGCCGGACGGGCTCATTCTGATCGACAAGCCTGCCGGCCCGACCTCGCATGATGTCGTGGACCTGATAAGGCGCCGCTTCCGCATCCCCAAAGTGGGCCACGGCGGCAGCCTCGACCCGCAGGCCACGGGCTTGATGATCATCATGATTGGGCGCGCCACCAAGATCTCCGGTCTTTTTCTCGGGTCCGACAAGGAATACGAGGGGACCTTGCGGCTGGGGCTGACGACCAGCAGCTACGACCTGGATGGGGAGGTGGTTTCCACGGGCCGCTGGGAGGACATCACCCGCGAACAGCTCGAGTCGGCCATGTCCAAATTCCATGGCGACATGATGCAGATCCCCCCGATGGTCTCGGCGATCAAGAAAAACGGGGTTCCTCTCTACAAGATGGCGCGCCAGGGCGAGACAATCGAGCGCGAAGCGCGCTTCGTTCATCTTTATGAATTTTCGATGCAGGCGTGTGCCCTGCCGGATGCGGATTTCCGCCTGCGCTGCACCAAGGGCACCTATGTGCGCTCGGTGGTGTATGACCTCGGGCAGGCCCTGGGCTGCGGCGCGACGCTGGCGAAGCTGCGCCGCACCGGTTCGGGCCGGTTCCGTGTCGAAACCGCTGTGCCCCTTGACACGGCCCTGGCCTGGCCCCGCGCGGAATTGGCCGCCGCCATCATTCCAATGGCGCAAGCCCTTCCCAACGCCTGAGGCCATGAGCATTCCTGTCCGCCACCATTTGAGCGACCTGCCGAGCGGGGGACCGCTCTGCCTGGCCGCCGGTTTTTTCGACGGGGTGCACCGGGGGCATCAACGGGTCATTCGGGCCGCCGTTGAACGGGCGCGCGCCTGGGGCGGAACCTGCTGGATTTTGTCCTTCGACGAGCATCCGCGCAAGCTGGTGCGCCCGGGATCGGCCCCCCTCATGCTGACCAGCACGCCGCATAAACTGCGGCTGTTCGAGCAACTGGGCGTGGACGGGTGCCTGCTGCTTCCCTTTACGCGCGAACTGGCGAGCCTGCCGGCGTTGCGGTTTCTGGAGCGACTGGCCAAGGCCGCCCCGGATTGGCGGCAGATTGCGGTTGGCTCGGACTGGCGGTTCGGCTGGAAGGGGACGGGCGATATCCGGCTTCTTTCACAGTTCTGCCTCAAGCGCGGCATCGAAGTGGCGGCCGTGAAGCCGGTGCTGCTTCGCGGCGAACCCATCTCGAGCACCCGCATACGGGCGGCCATCGGTCGCGGGGCGATTGGCACGGCGGCGACCCTGCTGGGGCGGCCCTTCAGCATCCTGGGCACGGTGGTCAAGGGCGGAGGGCTGGCCCGGTCGCTGGGGTTTCCCACGGCCAACCTGGCGCCCTCCAATGAAGTCCGTCCCGCGGAAGGCGTCTATGCCTGCCGGGCCCGGCTGGCGGACGGGTCGCTCTGGCCGGGGGTCATGAATGTCGGTCATCGCCCCACGCTGCAGCCGGTCCAGGGGGCGGACCCGGCGCTGGAGGTTCACCTGATGGGCTTTCACCGTACGATTTACGGCCAGGGGATCGAGGTCTTTTTCGTCTCCCGCCTCCGCAAAGAGCGCCATTTCAAGTCGGTTTCGGAGCTGGCCCGCCAGGTGCGGCGGGATATCCGGGAAGGGGCCCGGCGCCTCCAAAAAAAAGCTTGTGAAGAAAGACTTTACAAAAGGCCGCCGGGTTCGCTATAGTGACAGCCCAAAACACAGAAACGAAATGGGTTTAAAGGTAAGAGGTAGGTTCGTTCATGGATAAGGCACAAAAGGCTACTGTCAAACAGGATTATCAGCTGCACGACAATGATACCGGTTCTTCCGAGGTGCAGGTTGCCTTGTTGACCAAGCGCATTGAAGGCCTGACAGAGCACCTCAAACTCCATCGTAAAGATCACAGCTCCCGCTATGGCCTCATCAAGATGGTGAGCGCCCGCCGCCGCCTGCTCAATTATCTCAAGAGCAGGGACGATGAGCGGTATCAAGCGCTGATCAAGCGCCTGAACATCCGCCGGTAGTTCCGCCGGGGAGCCGTAAATTTTTAAGCGATGGTGCTGATTCAGCCTCTGATCGGGCATGTAACGCCGAATCGGCGCCTTCCCCCTTTTAAAAAAAGAGAAGAAAAAGGAAGCGCATGAAGGATACGACAATCGTTGAAGTCACCGTGGGTGACAAAACCATCACGTTGGAAACCGGACTCCTCGCCAAGCAGGCGGCGGGCTCGGTCACGATCCGCCAGGGGGATACGATCCTCTTTTCCGCCGCCTCGGCGTCCAAGGAGCCCCGCGAGGGAATCGACTATTTTCCCCTGCAGGTGGAATACCGCGAAAAGTTCTACGCCGCCGGCAAGTTCCCGGGTGGTTTCTTCAAGCGCGAGGCGCGTCCCTCCGAAAAGGAGATTCTGACGTCCCGGTTCACGGACCGGCCGCTGCGTCCCCTGTTCCCGGAAAGCTACCGGAACGACGTGCAGATCGTGAACATGCTCCTCTCCGCGGACGGCCAGCATGATTGCGATTCGCTGAGCATCACGGCCGCCAGCGCGGCGCTGACCATTTCGGATCTTCCTTTCATGGGCCCGATCGCCGGCGTTCGCGTCGGCCGCGTGGCCGGCAAGTTTGTGGTCAACCCCACCCATGCCGAGGCCGCTGAAAGCGACCTGGACCTGATTTATGCCGGTTCCCGCGAACTGCCGATCATGATCGAGGGCGGCGCGGATGAGATCCAGGAGGCCGACCTGGTGGCCGCCATGCGTTTTGCGCAGGAAGCGTGCGTCAAGCTGATCGACGCTCAGTTGGAACTGCGCCGCAAGCTCGGGCTCGCCGACAAGATCGTCGTGGACGCGCCGATGCCGACCGTGCATCTGGATGCGGCCCGCGAAATGATCGGCGCCCGGTTTTCCGAAGCGCTGACGATTGCCGGCAAGCAGGCGCGGCATGACGCCACCGGCAAGATCAAGACCGAGCTGAAGGCCAAGCTGACGGAGCGGTTCCCGGAAATCACGAAGGAGCAGCTGCGCGCCACCCTCGACAATCTGGAAATCGAACTGGTCCGCGCGAACTTCCTCGAGAAGGGCAAACGCATCGACGGCCGCGGGGCCGACGACCTGCGCTCGCTCTACGGCCAGGTCGGCTGCCTCCCCCGCGTTCACGGCTCCGCGATCTTTTCGCGCGGCGAGACGCAGTCCCTGGGCGCCGTCACCCTCGGCACGGGCCAGGACGTGCAGGAGATGGACGCCATCGCCGGCGGCGACGTCAAGAAGAGCTTCATGCTGCATTACAACTTCCCGCCTTATTCCGTGGGCGAAACCGGCCGCTTCGGCACCCCCGGGCGCCGCGAAATCGGGCACGGCGCGCTGGCGGAACGTTCGCTTGAGCGCATGATGCCGAAGGATTATCCCTACACCGTGCGCCTGGTCTCCGAGATCATGGGCTCCAACGGCTCCAGCTCCATGGCCAGCATCTGCGTGGGCACCCTGGCCCTCCTGGACGCCGGCGTGCCGCTGATCAAGCCGGTGGCCGGTATCTCGGTCGGCCTGTTCACGGGCAAGGACAAGTCCCTGACGGTGATCGACATCCTCGGCGACGAAGATCATTGCGGCGACATGGACTTCAAGGTCGCCGGCACGCGCGACGGCATCACGGGCTTCCAGGCGGACCTGAAGATCCGCGGGCTGCCCTGGTCCGTGGTGGAGGAGGCTTTCCGCAAGGCTAAGGACGCCCGGTTCAAGATCCTCGATTACATGGCCACCGTCATTCCCGCCCCGCGCGCCGAGCTTTCTCCGTACGCCCCGCGGATTCACACGGTGACCATCCCGACCGACAAGATCGGCGCGCTGATCGGCCCCGGCGGCAAGAATATCCGCCGCATCACCGAGATCACCGGCACGCAGATCGACATCACGGACGACGGCACGGTGAAGATTTTCAGCACCGACGGCGCGGGCATGGAAATGGCCATCCGCGAAGTCAGCATGCTGACGGCCGAGGCCCAGGAAGGCCAAATCTACAACGGCACGGTCACCGGCATCAAGCCCTTCGGCTGTTTCGTGGAAATCTTCCCGGGCACCGACGGGCTGGTCCACATCAGCGAGCTGGCGGACTTCCGCGTCAACGTGGTGGAAGACGTCTGCAAGATGGGCGACCAGATGTGGGTCAAGTGCATCGGCGTGGATGACCGCGGCCGCATCAAGTTGAGCCGCCGCGAGGCCATGCGCGACAAGGATGCGGAAGCCAAGGGCCAGAAGCCCGCCTGAAATGAAAGCCACCACGGCGATCCTGGCGGATGGCGAGTTTCCGATCCATCCTGCGCCCCTGGCGCTCCTGCGCCGCGCAAGCCGGATTGTTTGTTGTGATGGTGCTGTTGTTAAACTGACAAAGGCGGGCTTCGAGCCCGCCTTTGTCATTGGCGATCTCGACAGTCTCCCGGCCGCCCTTCGCAAGCGGTGGGCGGACCGGGTGATCCGGGATCCGGGACAGGACGACAACGATCTTTCCAAGGCTTTCCGTTTTTGCCTCAGCCGCGGCTGGACCGAGTTGGCCCTGCTGGGCGCCACCGGGCTGCGCGAGGATCACACGCTGGGGAACATTTCCCTGCTGGCGGATTTTGCCGCCCGGGCCCGGGTGCGGATGGTCACGAACTTCGGCGAATTTGTTCCTCTTTTGAAGTCGGGCCGGATTCCCAGCCGCCCCGGTCGCGCCGTCTCCGTTTTTTCTTTTGATCCCCGGGATCCGGTTTCCTCGCGCGGGCTGCGTTATCCGCTGAAGGAGCTGAAGCTTTCGCGCTGGTGGCAGGCCTCGTTGAACGTGGCGGAGGGGCGATCCTTTGAGATCCGGTTCAAGACCGGCCCTGTGGTGGTTTATCTGGCCCACTCCCGTACGCCGGCCAGGAAACGGGCATGACCGCGGAAAGTCACCAGGCCGCGGTTCTCACGATCGCCGGCAGCGATAGCGGCGGCAATGCCGGCATTCAGGCCGACCTGCGGGCCTTTCACGGGTTCGGGGTGCATGGGTGCACCGCCATTGCGGCCCTGACGGCGCAGAACCCACGGGGCGTATCGGGCGTGCTCCCGGCGGGCGCCGATTTTCTGGGCAAACAGCTGGACGCCATTTTCGCCTGTTATGCGATAGGCGCGGTCAAGACCGGCATGCTGGCCACTGCGGAGCTGATTGAAGCGGCGGCGGACCGGCTCGCCCGGCAGCCGGGGATCCCGAAAGTGGTGGACCCCGTGATGGTGGCCACCAGCGGCGCGCGGCTGCTGGAGGCGGCGGCCGTCGAGACGCTGTGCGGAAAGCTGATTCCCCTGGCCGCGCTGCTGACCCCGAACCGGCCCGAAGCCGAGGCGCTGCTCGGCCGGACGCTGGCCGGCAGGGCGGCCGCGGCCGACGGGGCGCGGGAGCTGGCGGGGCGCTGGGGCTGCGCGGTTTTGTTAAAAGGGGGACACGATGCGGCCCATCCCAGCGTGGACCTGTTATGCGTGGGGCCGGCCGTGTGGGCGCTCTCCACGCCGGTGGTGGAAAAGCCGCTCTCCACCCACGGGACCGGCTGCACCTTAAGCGCGGCCATTGCGGCTTCGCTGGCCCTCGGCCGCGGCCTGGAAGAGGCGGTCGTGGAGGGCAAGGCCTACGTGTATGAGGCCATCCGGACCGGCCGCACGCTGGGCCCGGGGGCGGCCGTGTTGGGCATGCCGGCGCGTATTCCCGTTGAGGTGGTGCGGCGGGAGGCTTTGTGAGCATCGCGTGGGAACGGGTCCGGGCCGTATGTCTGGATATGGACGGCACGCTGGTGGATTCCGACGCCGCCTGGCTGGAGGCCACGCGGCGCGCCTTTGCCCGCTTTGGCATGGAGCTGACGGACGAGCAGTACGGGGAGACGCTGGGGCTCGACAACGCGACCGGGGTCCGGGCGGTGCTGCCGCATTTTCCGCAGGTCGCCATTGAGCCTTCGAAAGTGGTGCACGCGCTGGAGGAGGAGGTCCAGGCCGCGTTCCGGCGCGGGGTCAAGCCCATGCCCGACGCCGACCGGCTGCTCGCGAAATGGAAGTCCCGCTGGCCCCTGGCGCTCGTCAGCACCTCGTCCGAGGCCCTGATCCGCTCGGCCCTGCAGGGGCTGGGCTGGGAGCGTTTTTTTACACTGACCCTCAGTTCGGAACAAGTGGGGCCGAGCAAGCCCGATCCGGCGGTGTACCGGGAGGCCGTCCGGCGGCTGGGTGTGGAACCGGGGCAGGCGCTGGCCCTGGAGGATTCGGTGAACGGCGCGCGCGCGGCGGCCGCCGCCGGCCTCCAGGTGATCGGCGTGGCCGGCGATCCTGTGACGGCTGGCCTGCTCCAGCCCCATGTGAATTTGCATATTACTCGCTTATCCGAGCTGTTGTGAGAATCGATCCGATTGTGTATTCTTGACTTGCAGGCAATGCTATCATATATTGCCTACATGAAGAATAAACTGGTGTGTCAACATACTGTCCGCCAGGTCCCGGCGGAAATTGACAGCGCTCTGAGAAAACGGGCCGCCAAAGAACGCAAAAGCCTGAATTCCGTTATGGTAGACGCCCTGCGAACCGGCTGTGGAGCGGGTAAAGAAAGCGTCCGATTTCACGACCTGGACGTTCTAGCCGGTACCTGGGTTGCCGATCCGGCCTTTGACAAGGCCATGAAGGCCTTTGAGGCGATCGACAAGGATCTTTGGAAATGAACATCCTGGTAGACACCAACCGGTATCGCGACTTCTGTGAAGGCAAAGCGAATGCCGTCGACGTCGTCCAGCGCGCCAGAACCCTTGCGATCCCTTTTGTGGTGCTGGCTGAGCTGCGGGCGGGGTTCCTTTGCGGCACGATTGCCCGGCACAATGAACAGACGCTTACGCGATTTTTGAACTCACAACGCGTTCAGATTCTCTTTCCGGACGAAGATACGACGCACCATTTTGCCCGGATCTTTGCCCAGTTGCGTCGGCAGGGAACCCCCATCCCTGTTAACGATATCTGGATCGCCGCCCTCGCGGTTCAACACGACCTGATTCTTTTCACACGCGATTCGCATTTCGATGATCTGCCGCAGATTGCACGGTGCTGACCTTGGGAAAAGTTGTGATCGCGGTCTTGAAGCTCGGGGCCACACATTTCAACTTGAATTTGACGTTGCGGCGGGGGAAGATAGGGCTTTCTGGAGTTTTCTATGAAGCTTATTATAACACCCGGAACGCCTTTGCGGGGCAGTTGTCGTCTGCCGGGCGACAAATCCATCTCGCACCGGGCCATTCTTTTGTCGGCGATGGCCGAAGGCCGCAGCGTGATCGACCACCTGCTCGTGTCGGGTGTCACTAAACCCCTCCTCACCGCCATCCGCGCGTGCGGCGTATCGTGGACCCTGCAGGACGATCGCCTGACGGTGGAAAGCCGGGGGTGGAGGCATTGGGACCCCCCGCTGGCGCCCCTCCATGCCGGCAATTCGGCCACGACCATTCGCCTGCTGGCCGGGGCGCTCGCCGCTGCGGGCATTCCGGCGGTGCTGGACGGCTCGCCGGGTTTACGGCGCCGGCCCATGGACCGGCTGATTGAGCCCTTGACCCTGATGGGCGTTCCCATCAAGGGGGCCGAGGACAATGGCGCGCCGCTGACCCTCGCGGCCCGGCCGGCGGACAGCTTTCTGATGAATCCCCGGATCCGGCTGAAGGTGGCCTCCGCGCAGGTCAAGACGGCGCTGTTGCTGGCCGGTCTGGCGGCCGAAGGGCCGTTTGAAGTGAGCGAGCCCGTTCTTTCCCGCGATCACACGGAGCGGATGCTTCGCGGAATGGGCCTTCAGCTCGAAACGACGCTCAAGCCGGGCGGCGAGGCGGTCCACCGCTTCACCCCGCCCTCCAAGGCGCTGCCCCCGTTGCGAATGGTGATGCCGGGCGATATGTCGTCCGCCGCCTTCCTCATGGTCGCCGCCCTGATCACGCCCGGATCCGAAATTGTGCTCACGGGCGTGGGCCTGAATCCGGGACGCATCGGATTGCTCGAAGCGCTTCAGGAAATGGGAGGCGCCATTGCCGTTCAAAATGTCGAGGAAATGGGCGGGGAGCCCGTGGGCGACCTGGTTGTCCGCCACTCGCCCTTGAAGGGCATCCGGATCGGCGGCGAGCGCGTGGTGCGGATGATCGACGAATTTCCCGTCTTTGCCGTGGCCGCGGCCTTCGCTTCGGGCCGCACGGAGGTGCGCGAGGCGGCTGAATTGCGGCACAAGGAGAGCGATCGCATCCAGATGCTCAAGGCGGAGATGGACGCCCTCGGCGCGCGCCTGACGCCTTTGGAGGACGGATTCATTGTGGAGGGCGGAACGGCCTTACGCGGCGGGAACACGACCTCGCACGGGGATCATCGCCTGGCCATGTCCATGGCCGTGGCGGGGCTGGCCGCCCAGCGTCCCGTGGAAGTCAACGGGGCGGAAATGATCAACGAGTCGTTCCCCGGGTTTGAGTCCGTTCTGACCGCCTTGGGCGCCCGGGTGGCGCATTTATGAAAGAGGCGGCGGGAGAGTCCGGACCTTTCTTGAAGCTGGGCCTCACCGGCTGGCCGCTGACCTTCAGCCTCTCCCCGCCCATCCACGAAGCGGCCCTGAAGCAGAACGGGCTGCGCGGCGAGTACAAGCTTTACCCGGTGGAGCCCGGCCCCCGGCTGGAAGCCGGGTTGCGGAAGCTGGTGGAACGAGTGCGCTCGGGCGACCTGGCCGGTTTGAATGTGACGATTCCCCACAAGGAGGTGATGCCTCCCCTGCTGGACGGGCTGACCCCGTTGGCCGAAGAAATCGGGGCCGTGAACACGCTGTTTCTGGAAGGCGGCCGGGTGTTGGGCGACAACACCGACGCGGACGGTTTTATGGCCGACCTGCTTCGCTGGTCCCGGGAATTGGGACGGGTATGGGATGCCGATGTGGATGTGCTGATGCTGGGCGCGGGCGGCGCCTCGCGGGCCGCGGCGTTTGCCCTCTGCCGGGCCGGCTGGGATGTGGTGCTGGCCGCCCGGCGGGTGGAGCAGGCCGAAGAGCTGGTCCGGTGGCTGGGCGAACGGCATTTGCCGGGTTCGGCCCGGGCGACGGTTCTGGATGCGGACGGGCTGCGCCGGGAGACGCCCGACCTGGTGGTGAATACCACGCCGCTGGGAATGGGAACGATGGCGGGGCAGAGCCCCTGGCCGGCGGGGCTGGCTTTTCCGGCCCGCGCGGCTGTCTACGACATGATTTATTATCCGCGCGAAACGCTGCTCGTGAGGCAGGCGCGGGAAGCGGGGCTTCCCGCCACGGGCGGCTTGGGCATGCTGATTGAGCAGGGGGCGTTGGCTTTTACACGGTGGACCGGATGTCCGGTGGACAGGAGGGACCTATGGCAGGCGTGCGGTTACTGACAGCGGGCGAATCCCATGGCCCGGCCCTGATTGCCATTTTGGATGGCATTCCGGCCGGCCTGGCGTTGGATGAGGGCATGATCAAGCGGGATCTGCTCCGGCGGCAGAAGGGCGTGGGCGCGGGCGCGCGCATGGCGATAGAATCCGATTCGGCCCGCATACTATCGGGCGTGATGGCCGGGAGCACCACGGGCGCCCCCGTTGCCCTTTGCATCGAAAACCGCGATCACGAAAGCTGGAAGGGCAGGGCGGTGGAGCCCATGACGACGCCCCGGCCGGGTCACGCCGACCTGGCGGGCGCCCTGAAATACGGGCAGGACGACTTTCGCAAGGTGCTGGAGCGGGCCTCGGCCCGGGAAACGGCGGCCCGTGTGGCCGCGGGTGCCGTGTGCCGCGAAATGCTGGCCGCGTTCGGCATCCGGATCGGCGCATACATTTCTTCAATAGGGACAAACGAAGCTTCCCTGGACGGCATGACCTTCGAAGAGCGGATGGAACGCGCCCTGGCCGATCCGGCGGGCTGTCCCGACCCGACCGCATCCGCCGCCATGGAGCGGGCGATTGCCGACGCCCAGCGGGACGGGGAAACCCTGGGCGGGGTGATTGAGATTATCGCGCTGGGCGTGCCGCCGGGACTGGGTTCCTACGTGCAGGCGGATCGGCGGCTGGACGCCCTGCTGGGCGCCGCCGTGCTTGGCGTGCAGGCCATGAAGGGCGTGGAGATCGGGCCGGCGTTCGGCAACACGCGGCTGCCCGGCACGCAGGTGCATGATCCGATCCGGAAGGAAGGCGCCCGGCTGGTGCGGCCCTCCGACCGTTCCGGCGGCATTGAAGGCGGCATGAGCAACGGCGAGCCCATCTGGATCCGGGCGGCCATGAAGCCGATACCCACGACGTTGAAACCCCAGCCTTCCGTGGACGGCTTCACGGGCATGCCGGGGCCCATGAAATATGAGCGTTCGGATGTCTGCCCCGTCCCCCGCGCCGTGGTGGTGCTGGAGGCCGTGGTGGCGATCGCGCTGGCGAACGCGCTCCTGGACAAAACAGGGGGCGACTCGATCGCCGAGATCGCCGGTCGGGTGGCCGCGCTGCCCCGCGGCGCCTTGGCCGATTTGAAATTGAAAGGGGCGCCCCAGGTGTTCTGGTCATGAAGCCGTTCTTCCTCTATGGCCCGCCGGGATCGGGAAAAAGCACGCTGGGCCGCGCCCTGGGCGCGAGCCTCGGTGTCCCCTTTTTGGATATTGACGCCGAGATCGAGCGCGAGGCGGGCTGCGCGATCCGTGATATTTTCCAGCGCGAAGGGGAGGCCGGTTTCCGCGCGCGCGAGGCCGCCCGGCTGGACGCCGTGCTGGCGGGGGACGGCGAGGCGGTGATCGCCCTGGGCGGCGGGGCCCTGCTGAATCCGGAAAACCGGCGCAAGGCCGAGGCGGCCGGTCCGGTCCTGGTGCTGCAAACGAGCGAAGCGGTGATCCGCCGGCGCATTGGCAGGCAGAACGGAACACGGCCGCTGCTCGATCCGGTTCCCGGCGGCGGCGACCGCCTATCGCAGCTGTTGAAAACGCGCATGGCCCATTACGATTCATTCAGCCGGCGGCTGGACGTCTCCAGCGACGATGTGGAGGCGAAGGTCCTGACGGCGCAGGTGGAGGCGGGCGCCTTCCAGGTGGGCGGCATGGGCGCGGGCTATCCCGTCCGCGTGCGGCGTGGGATCCTGTCGGGAGCGGGGGCCTACGCCCGGGCCGGCGGGTGGAAGGAACGGACGGCGCTGGTTGCCGATGAGCATGTGGCGGCGCTGCCCGCGTTCCAGACGGTGATGAAATCGCTGGCGGCCGCGGGGTTCGCCGTCACGCCCGTGATCATTCCGGCGGGCGAAGAGGCGAAGACCATCGATACGGTCCAGCTATTGTGGCGGGCGTTCCTGAAAGGCGGACTCGAGCGTGGCGACGGGGCGCTGGCGCTGGGCGGCGGCGTGGTGAGCGATTTGACCGGCTTCGCGGCGGCCACCTATTTGCGCGGCATACGCTGGGCGGTGATGCCGACGACGCTGCTGGCCATGGTGGACGCCAGCATGGGCGGTAAAACGGGGGCGGATTTGCCCGAGGGCA
This sequence comes from Kiritimatiellia bacterium, assembly GCA_046484345.1. GTDB lineage: Bacteria > Verrucomicrobiota > Kiritimatiellia > CAIKKV01 > CAIKKV01 > CAIKKV01. The sequence continues at coordinate 5,310 of JAWOJA010000082.1, read as the reverse complement.
AAAATCTCGTCGGCGCCTTTCATCCTCCCTCTTTTGTGCTGGCCGATCCCGATGTGCTGGAGTCCCTGCCCGAACCGGTGTTCCGGTCGGGTCTGGCTGAGGTGGTCAAGCACGGCATCATTGCCGATCCCGGGCTGTTTGCGATTTGCGAGCGCGGCTGGGATGCCGTGCGGCTTGGCGACGTCGATGCGCTCGTGCGGCGGGCGATGGCGGTCAAGGTGCGCACCATTGCGGCGGATCCTTATGAAAAGGGGATCCGGGCCGCGCTGAACCTGGGGCACACGATCGGCCACGCCGTGGAGAAGGCGATGAGCTACCGGCTTGACCATGGCGCGGCGGTGGCGGTCGGCCTGGTGGCGGAGGCGCGGCTGGCCGAGCGGATGGGGCTGGCGGAGAAGGGTTTGGCGGATAGAATTTCTGGCGTGCTGGGCGGCCTGGGCCTGCCGGTTCGCATACCGGAGGGGCTGGATCGCAAAGCGATGCTGGAGGCGCTGATGCGGGACAAGAAGAAAGCCGGCGGCAGCGTGCGCTTCGCCCTGCCCGTGCGGGTGGGGGACGTGAAGGTGGGCGTGACGGTGGACCCGGAATTGCTGGCGGAGTTGTGAGCGGCCGCGCCCCCCCGGTGAGGCCAAGAAATGTCGACCTGTTTGTTTCACCGGTTGCCTCGGCTTGAGAGATATACTAAAACAGTATGTGTACGCGAATAAAAATACATACTTCAAGGGATCGCGCGGCATGAATGCGGTCGTCGCCGAGCGGGGTCAGGTCACGATTCCCAAAAAGTTGCGGGATTCCCTTGGCATCACGCCGCACACGGTGCTGGATTTCGAGGAGGAGAACGGGCGCCTGGTGGTCACGAAGGTGTTGTCCGGCGATCCGGTGAGCCGGGTGCGGGGCTGTGTCCGGCTGGGCAAGCGAACGGATGTGGTTATTCGAGAGTTAGGGCGGTGATTCGAAGGCTTCTTAAGAGTTGATGGGGCAGTAGTAGTGTTTTTGATTCTAAGAGAATTCAGCTAACCTATTCATGATGGGGCTTAGAGAATATGAAGAAGGTATTCGCAACCTTGGCAAACTCGGTCCGGCGGGGTGGTCACTGTATCGCGGGTAGAGAAATTACGGACCGTGACGGGAAAAAGTTTTGGGGACCTTGGATTCGCCCAGTCTCGCAACATGGAGAAGGCGAAGTCAGCTCCCATGGGTGTCTCTGTGACGACGGTGTCCCACCGGCGGTGCTCGATATCGTTGAAGTCTCGTTATCGGCTAAGCAGGAAAGCGCTCATCAACCAGAAAACTACTTCATAGATGCTTCAGTACGCTGGCGGAAAGTTGGACAAATTCTGCCGACCTGGCTGCCAGCTATCGAGGATAAGCCGGCGCATCTCTGGATCCAATCGGGAATAAGCACTGACCGTATCCATTCCTCGCAAGTGGTCGCATCGTTAACGCCATTCCAATCACTCTACCTCATTCGCCCCGTCAATCTCCGGTTTCGTATCTGGGAAGACATGTATGGGGCTGGTGGCGGTTCTCATAAGCATCGTCGTGCCATATTTAATTTCGGAAATATCGAATACAACTTGGCGATCACCGATCCCACGATGGATCAACGTTACTTTCAATCTTTTCCCGATTTGGATCAGCCAACAAAGGAGATCTTTCCAAGATCTCCCTCAAACTGCCTACTTGGCATCAGTCTTGCGGCGCCGTTCACAGACGGGTATCATTGCAAAGTGGTTGCAACCATTTTGGAGTATTAACCATGACCAATATCTTCACGGTTGGACACTCAAATCATACGTCGGACGCCTTTGTTGCGCTCTTACGCCTACATCGCATCAATGCAATTGCTGATGTCAGATCTTCGCCCTACAGCCGTTTTGCCTCTCAGTTCAACAAAGAAGCGATTGCAACGTTGCTTTCCGACAATCGGATCATTTATGTCTTTCTTGGCAATTATCTCGGCGCACGACCTAAGGACCCAACATGTTATCATAAAGGGGCAATTGATTTTTCCCTGCTGTCCCAGACGGATTACTTCCAAGAAGGGCTTGGTCGTGTGCGCAAAGGTGCATCTCAGTTTAACCTGGCACTGATGTGCACAGAGAAGGACCCCATTCAATGCCATCGGACAATACTTGTCTGTCGACACCTGCGTGGAAAGGACACGATTATCAAACACATTCTTGAAGACGGCGAATTGGAGGACAATCGTGACTCCGAACGACGTCTGATGGATTCCCTGCATATGACATCGGCAGATTTGTTCCAAACGCCGGAGGACCTTGTTGAGCAAGCATACGATAAACAAGGTGAACGAATTGCCTACCACGAGGATGAAGACACGCAAAAGGCACGTGACATTGCTCACGCCTGAGGATTCTGTATGGCGATTCAGTTGTTTACCATTGGGTTCACGCAGAAGAATGCGGAGAAATTCTTTTCGTTATTACGCCATGCACGTATACGGCGTGTTTTAGACATTCGGCTGAATAACGTTTCGCAACTTGCAGGATTCACGAAGCGAGACGATCTAAAATTTTTCCTTCGGGAAATCTGTAGTGCAGATTATCGACATCTCCCAGAAGCTGCGCCATCCGATGAGATACTTGACGAGTTTAAAAAGAATGGCGGATCCTGGGAGTCTTACGTGAAGCGATTCCTTCCGTTGATCCAGGCACGCCGGATTGAGACAATTCTGACACCGGATGTACTCGATTATGGTTGCCTGCTGTGCAGCGAGCCAACTCCAGAAAAATGCCATCGCAGGTTGGTGGCAGAATATTTGAAAGAACGCATTGGCGGCCTTATTATAAAGCACCTATGAGCATTTCGCGCGAAGAGGCAAGATGCATTTTCACCGGGAAAATCCCGAAACGCATGAATAGGCGAGTGGGTTCACAGGAGATTCGTCAAGCAATGGACGCGGAACTGCATCAGGTTCGGGAAGAGATCCGGTTGGCCGATGAGGCGCTGGTCCGGGAACTGGCGGCCCTCGGCGGGCCGGCCGGCGGGTGGCTTGACCGGGCGGAAAAGATTCCCGGTTTCAGGGACAGGATCGAACTCGGCGTCAAGGTGGCGGAAAGCAAGTTCCGCCGGCATCCGGAGCGGTACCGCTTGCTGGCCCGGGCCCGGGATGAAAAAGGGCTCGAAACAGCCATCACGGATGCGCGCATGGAAGAGGCGGTGCTGGAGCGGGTCCGCCAAGAGGCGCTAGCGTGCGGGGCGGACGATCCGGTTGCCGGGCGCATTGTGGCGTTGTACCGGGACCGGATTATACCCGAGACGAAAATTGTGCAGATTCGCCGGTTGCAGCAGATGGAATAGGATTTGTCCCCATGAAAACCATTGATCTGCCCAGCGCCGCGCGGGAATTCGACCGGAACCGCGAGCGGTATGTGGAGAACTGGAAGGCGGCGGTTCGTTTTCCCAGCGTGGGGGCGGATCCGGCGCATGCCTCCGATTGCCGGGCCTGCGCGGATTGGTTTGCCGAGCGGCTGCGGGAGGCGGGCTTTTCGTCGGAGTTGTTCGAGACGGGCGAACCGCCTGTCGTGTTTGCCGAACGCAAAGGGGCGGCGGGAAAACCGGTCATCCTGATTTACGGTCATTATGACGTCCAGCCGGTGGATCCGATCGAGGCGTGGACCTCGCCGCCGTTTGAACCGGAATTTCGCGACGGCCGCCTTTATGGCCGCGGGGCGCAGGACAACAAGGGGCAGCTCTGCTATGTGCTGGCCGCCTTGGAGACGTTGCATCGGCTGGCCGGGACGGAGCTCTGCACCATCAAGGTTTTGCTGGAGGGCCAGGAAGAGTCGGGCAGCGGCGGACTCAGTCGCGCCTTGCCGGGCCGGGCGGAGCGCCTGAAGGCCGACGTGCTTCTGGTGGCGGACACGTATATGGCGGATTCGGGGGCCCCGTCCATCGTGATGGGGCTGCGGGGCATTGTGCATTTTACCCTGACGGTGGAAGGGCCGCTGCGCGATTTGCATTCGGGCTCGCACGGGGGCGTGGCGCCGAATCCGGCCCTGGCGCTGTGTCGCCTGATAGCGGGGCTTCACGGCCCGGACGGCCGGGTGATGGTGGAGGGGTTTGAGGAGGGCTGTTTGCCGCCCACGGCCCGGGAGCGGGAGTTGCTGGGGCGGGAGGCGTTCGATCCGGCCCGGTATGAGGCGCAGACGGGCGTGGCGCCGGTTGGCGGGGAGCGGGCACTGGCGCCGCTGGAGCGGCTGGGGTTTCGGCCCACCCTGGAAGTGAATGGCATTCACGGGGGATATGGCGGGGCGGGGTCCAAAACGATTATTCCGGCGCAGGCTTTCGCCAAGCTGAGCGCGCGGCTGGCCGGGGGTCAGGACCCCGCGCGCGTCCTGGCGGTGTTGGCGGCCCATTTCAAGAAGAACCAACCGGCGGGGCTGCGCGTTACGATGAGTGACGCCACCATTGGGGGCCCCGCATTGCGGCTGGATGCGGATTCGCCGGTGGCGGCGCGGGCGGCGGCGGTGCTGCGCGAGGTCTGCGGCCGGGAACCGGCGTTTCATTGGGAAGGGGCCTCGATTCCGGTTCTGACTTTGCTCGCCGAGGTCGCGGGGGGCGCGCGTCCCCTGCTTACGGGCTTTGGGATGGAGGAGGATCATGTGCATGCGCCCAATGAGTCGTTTCCCCTGGAGCGGTTCAGGCTGGGTTATTTGTACATGGTCCGCCTGTTAAACGGCTGGTAAGGCCGAAGGTGTAGCGACGTGAAAAATGTTTTGATTATCGGGACGGGTGGAATTGGCAAACGGCATATCCGGGGGGGGTGAAAATCGGCCGGGCGCGCTTGGCCTTGAAGTGCGTGGAGGCGGGTGTGCCGTTCCTGGTCGAAAAACCGCTCGCCGTGACCCTGGACGGCGTGGATGCTTTGCTGGCGAAGGCCCGGGAAAAGGGAGTTGAGGCGCGGGTGGGGTATGTGCGGCGTTGCGCCTTCGAGGTGGGGAAAATGCGCCGGCAGCTCCTGGAGGGGCGGGTTGGCGAGCTGCGCATGGCGTATGCGTATGATGAGGCGCGCGACAACCTGCGCGTGGCGTTGGCGGCCAAACAGTCGGACCGCGAAAAGCGGATTATCCGGCTCGCGTGATGCGCGGCGGCTTTAGCCCGAGTTCGTCAGTTTCAAGCCCGAAAATCGTTATTTCTTAGGAAACTCACGTATCAGACCTCGTTTTTCTCCACTACATTTTCAATCTTTTTCGATCCTTTCGGGAGTGACAGGCCGAGCTTGGCGAGTAGGAAAGCCAGGGTTTTTCGGGTTTGACCACCATCCGGAGGCGCAGCTCAGGTCCT
>JAWOJA010000013.1:0-5080 GCA_046484345.1 Kiritimatiellia bacterium | reverse complement strand
GTCAGCCGGAATATGGCGAGGCGATTTTTCGATGATGAGGGGCGAAGGCGAGGTGACGTGGAATAATGGTCCCGGCGCCTCCAGCCTGAGCCCCTCAGCGCGGAAAAGCGCCCGCCAGATTACGGCCGGAACGCCGCACCCACCCATCCAACCACCAGACATTCAACCATGCCGCAAGTCATGGCGCCCTTCATAAAACACCAGCAGTTCTGCAATGCGCCCCATTGCCCCATTCTGTCCAGCGTATTCTTGACTTGAACCACGTTATGAAGTAAGCTTTTATATTGATTTTTGCATGGTTGCGAAAGGATAGTCCGTTTATGCCCACTTATGAATATGCCTGCCCCAAGTGCGGAGTTTTTGAGAAGTTCCAGAGCATGAAGGACGAGCCTCTGCCGAAGTGCCCGACTTGCCGCAGCAAAATCAAACGGCTGATCGGCACCGGCGCCGGCATCATCTTCAAGGGAAGCGGGTTCTATCAGACGGATTACCGCAGCGACAGTTACAAGGTGGCCGCGAAGTCGGCCAGCACAGACGCTTCTGCTCCGGCGGCCACTCCGACACCTGCCGCCACGCCCGCTCCCGCCGCCCCGGCTCCGGCCGCGTCCGCCACGCCGAAACGCGAGCGGAAGGCGTCGTGAAAGTCTCCTGTAACCATTGCGGGAATCAGAACGACCTGGGGCGGATGTTTTGCCTCTCCTGCGGCAAGCGCATGCACATCACCAATGCCGACATCACGCAGGCCGGCCGGGTGGCCAGAGCCTTCTCGTTCATGACACTCGTGCGCCCGATCTTGCTGTTGCTGCTGCTGGCCGGCCTGTTGGCCGCCTGCTGGCCGCAAAAACATCTCTTGCAGACGGCTGGCCCAGGACGCAATGTTCAACGAGCACGGGTGCTGGCCAAGGTCACCGGCCTCGGTCAGGCCGTGCTGGCCAAGCGTGAAGCGCGCGCCGCTTTCAATGCGGAGGAGATCGGCCTCTTTCTGCAGAACCGGCCGAATCTCACGACCAACGATATCCCCCTGACGGTCCGCATTGAAGGGGATCGCCTTGTCGTCCTTCAGCAGATGAGCCTGGGGCCGCTTGCGGTGGGGGCGAAAACGGTCGGCCCGTTCCGTTACACGCGCCAGGTCTCCTGCCGGTCCGTCGGCCGCAAACTGGTTGTTCAAGGCGGTGCTTTTGGCCATCTGCCGCTGCCGGGGCCTCTTAAAAACCTGGTCGCCAAGCCGGTGCTCAAGGCGTTTGTCCCGACCCCTATCGAGCAGTCGATCCATAAAAAAATATCCAAAATGATTATTCAGGATGGCAAACTTGAGATTTCGGTGGCTCCCTAGTTTATGTGCGGCGGCCGCTCTTTTGGCCCTTACGGCACATGCGGCCGTTCGGCCCCCCGCGGAAGTCGACGGTCCCCTGGGGCTCGTTCGCGTGACCGGCGGCGGTTATCGCGAAGCCCGCGACGTGGCCCGGCAGGCGGAGGATATTCTCCACCGGCTGGAGACGCTGACGGGCCGTCCGATCCCGGTTCCCGCCAGGCCCTTGATGCGGCTGGCCTTGCCGTTGTCCAACTGGGGGTACGCTTCGCTTGAAACGGAAGTGGGCAGCAACGGCCTGCCCTGGCGCGTGGAGGTGGTCGGTCCGCTGGAAGTTTCTCTCGATGACCTTCAGGCGGAGTTGGCCCGCCTGGCGATGTCGCTGTGGTGCGGCAAGTCTGGCAGGCCCCTGGGCCGTGCGGATTGGTTGGCCGTGGGGCTGGCGGGCAATCTCTTCCCCACAAAAAAGGCGCTGAATCGGGAGTGGGCGGCGACTCTGGCCGATGAATACAGGTTGCCGTCGCTCGAGACGATCTTCACCTGGAATCGTATTCCCCCCGGCCCCATGCTGGAGAAGGCGGCTTGCGCTCAGGCGGTAGGCTGGATGCTGGCCGCCAGGCCGGAATCGGCCGGCATTGTGCTGGACCGCCTGAAAGCGGGCGGCCCGGTCACCGGCGATTGGCTGGTACCGCTTTTGGGTGAGGGGACGCCGGAGGACCCCGAAGCGGCCTGGCGTCTTTTCGCCTCGCGCCGCGATCTCGTGGCGGGCGGTCAGCGCCCTTTGTCGCCGTTGCTTTTCCAGCAATTCCGGGCCGCCCTTCAGACCCCTTCATCCGACGTGGCATTGGAGGGCGCGCACTCTTTGCGGACACTGAGCCCCCGCCAATTGCTGGCCATCCGGGGCGCCCCCGGGGGCCGGGCGGCCGCCCGCGCCCGGGCCGAAGCGATTCAGAAGTGGGCGGTGGGCACGCCGCCCGAGCTGGCTGAAATGGCGCTGCGGTACAAGTCGATTTTCGATTCCATCGCCGGCCGAACACCGGCTTTCTGGGTGCGCCGCCACCTGCTCCAGGCCGAACGCGACTTGCGCGAACGCGAAGACATGGCCGAAGCCCGCCGCTTGTGGATGAGTCCGTTTGAAGTCGACGACGGCGTTGACGCCGCAGCCCTGTTCAACCGTTCGGTCCTGGAGCAGTATGTCGACGAATGGGAGGCGCGGGTGGAAGCCGAGGCGGCCAAGCCGGTCAAGGGGGGGGCATGAAAAAAGCCGTAAACATGCTCAAAACCACGGTGGGCCTGGTCGGCTCGGACGTACTTGCTTACACGGTGGGCGAGGACCCGGTTCTGGATCTGGCCCTGGTGGAGGCCGATTGCGTCGGCTCCGCCGCTCACGCGGTCATGTTGTCCCGCATGCCGGGCGCTATCCTCTCCAAGGCGGAATGCAAGGCCGTCATCCGTGAGTTGGCGGCCATTCTGAAGCTGGCCCGGGCCGGGAAGTTCGTCATCACGCTGGCCGATCAGGATGTGCATCTGGCCGTGGAGCGGACGCTGACGGAAAAACTCGGCGACACCGGGAAAAAAGTCCACACCTTCCGCAGTCGGAACGACCAGGTTTCCGTCGATCTGCGGCTTTTCATCCGCGAACAGCTGTTCGGGCTGATGGAGGAGGCCGCCGACTTGGCCGAGGCTTTCCTGACTTTTGCCAGGCGCCATAACCTCGTTCCCATGGCTGGCCGAACCCATTTACAGCCGGCCATGCCGTCTTCCGTCGGCCTGTGGGCCTCCGCCCACGCCGAAAGCCTGCTGGACGACGCGCGCGAACTGATGTCGGTATACGAATTGAATGACCAGTGTCCGCTCGGGTCCGCCGCCAGCTACGGGGTGCCGGCACCCATCGACCGGGCGTTGACCGCCCGTCTCCTGGGTTTCAAGCGGCCGGTTCACAATGTGCTTTACGCCAACAATGTTCGCGGCAAGCACGAGGCGCGGGTGCTGTCGGCCTGTGGCCAGCTCATGCTGACCCTGGCGCGGGCGGCCGAGGATCTCATTCTCTTCACCATGCCCGAATTCGGCTATTTTCGGTTGCCCGACGCCTGCACTACCGGTAGCAGCATCATGCCCCAGAAGCGCAATCCGGACGTCTGCGAGCTGGTGCGTTCGCGGGCGGCCAGGGTCCTTTCGCGCGCCTCCTGCACGGCGGAGATCGCGCGCGGCCTGCCCAGTGGGTATAACCGCGATTTGCAGGACACCAAGGGCGAGCTGATGGACGGCCTCGCCGTCACGCGCGGCAGCCTGCGCGCCTTCCTGCCGCTCGTGAGGGGCATGACAATTGTGCCGGAGGCTCTTCGCAAGGGGTTCACACCGGATGTCTTTGCCACCGACGCCGCGCTCGAGCGGGTCGCCGCGGGTGTGCCCTTCCGCGACGCTTATCATCATGTCAAAGCCCACTTGGACGAATTGGCTGACCGCGATCCGGTCGAGGCCGTGCGGCGCAAGACGCACTACGGCGCGCCGGCGGGCCTGGATCTGGCATGGCTGGGCCGCGAATGGCGCGCCACCCGAACGGCAACGCGCCGCCGGCGCCAGGCCGTTCATGCCTCGCTGAGCCGTTTGATGGGCGTGACCTACCCCCCTGCCTGATCAAGGGACGATAAAACAGAGTCCAATTTAAGAAGACGAAGCAAAGGGGGCGCATGAGCAAGCAGGGGCGCTCTTCCGTTATCTTGATTGCCAGCGCAAGCTGGACAAACGGGAACTCTCCGACGCCGATTGCGAGCAACTCAAATGCTCGGATCGGAATGGGTGAAACAGGCCGCGGCGGGAAGCGTCCTGCACAATGACGACACCAACGGAAGGGTTCTGGATCTGGAAAAGGACATCCGCCTTCGAAAGGCGGCCGGGCAACCGGGAGAGAAAATACGAACCGGCGTCTTCACCACCGGCGTAGTCTCCCTCACCGACGCAGGCAAGATCGTCCTGTATACCACGGGACCGCAACATGCCGGGGAAAATCTACAGGACATTCTCGACCATCGTCCCTCCCTCCTGTCCGCACCCATCCAGATGTGTGACGGTCTGAGTCGAAATGAGCCCCAAAGCGAAACCATCAAAGCGAACTGCAACAGCCATGGCCGCCGTGAGTTCGTTGACCTTGCCGACCACTTCCCTCCGGAATGCGAACAGGTGCTGGAAACCCTTAAGGTCGTCTACAAGAATGAGACCGACACGATCAAACAAAAGATGACCCCGGATCAGAGGCTTCTGCATTATCAGCAAAACAGCTCTGAGCCCATGGGAAACATGAAGCTTTGGATGGAACAGAAACTCATCGGCAACCAGGTCGAACCCAACAGCGGCCTGGGTTCGGCCTTCCAATACGTCCTGAAGCGGTGGAATAAGTTGACGCTGTTCCTGCATAAGGCAGGAGCCCCACTCGACAATAATATCTGTGAGCGAATCTTGAAAACCTCGATCCGACACCGCGACAACTCCCTGTTTTACAAGACGATGACGGGAGCGAAAGTCGGCGACTTCTTCATGAGCGTCATTCAAACCTGTCGCCTGTGCGGGAAAGATCCATTTAATTGCCTTACGACCCTGAGGCTGTTTTCCCAGCAACTCCGAGAAAATCCATCAGCTTGGATGCCCTGGAATTATCAGGCAACCGCAGCCGGACCGCCTGCCATCTGAAGGTTGCTCCTCGACAGCGCCGCGTTCCTCTTCCCTGCGTCTTGCATCGGAAAGTGCCGCCACGCACCGTTGCCGAAAGGACAC
>JAWOJA010000093.1:0-36054 GCA_046484345.1 Kiritimatiellia bacterium | reverse complement strand
ATGATGAGGGGCGAAGGCGAGGTGACGTGGAATAATGGTCCCGGCGCCTCCAGCCTGAGCCCCTCAGCGCGGAAAAGCGCCCGCCAGATTACGGCCGGAACGCCGCACCCACCCATCCAACCACCAGACATTCAACCATGCCGCAAGTCATGGCGCCCTTTATAAAACACCAGCAGTTCTGCAATGCGCCCTGAAACATCCGCGTCAAAAGAATCAAATTGCCTTCAACAGGCTCTTCCGTGAATAATCCGGTCTAGGGCGTCGGCGGCTTCACCGAGGACCAGGCCTCAGGCTGAATGCGACGCAAACTGACAACCACCGCCTCCACACAGGCTTTAAACGTGGTGTCCTTGACTTTCACGATCGCGCCATCCATGCCCAGGACGCGTTCCCCCTCCCCCCCCGGCACGGGAATCCAGCCGGTGGGTGTGATCGAAAGCCAGCTCACATCTGTGCGCGTAAAATCCACCGGCCGCAGCAGGTCCTTATCGATGGCCTCGCTTCCGCTTCGGGTCTCCACCGAATAGGTGTCCCGGTCGACGGTCCGCAGGGGCAAAATCGTCAGCGTGAGGCAGGAAACACAGGTGGTCGCCTCGTCTTGCTCCGTCTGGTTATTGACGCAGTTGATGGTTACCCGCAGAGGAATGGAGCCCGGATCGGTCGAAAAGATCGCCGGATAGGTCGCCACCGCCACCGCCATAAGGTCGTCGGTCAGCGATGCGTGCGTGATCGGGTACAAATTAAACGGGGAAAGCGCACTTTCCGTAACATTCGTCGGCACCGCATACTGGACATCCACCAGGTTGAACCGGGTCGCCCCAGGCACGGGCGCTCCGCTGGGGGCCAGCGTGGAGTGGATCCGGTACGAAGCGCATCCCGTCAAGCCCCACGCCATGAGGAAAGCGCCCAAGGCGACAACCGAATTTAGAAGAATCCGCGCTGCGTTTTTCATACGACTCCTGATTTGAACCCTATTACCGATATCCCGTCCATTTGAAGTTCACGATGAAACAAATGACGGCCTTTCCACCCTGCTATCATTTAACTTCCCACGGCAGGGGGTCGCCGCCGGCAGCCGGGACCTGGGGCGCCGCAGGGGCCTCCGGCCTTTTCACGGGAGGCGGTGCCGTTTCGATTGGCGGGGGCTGATAGGCCGGCGCGGGCTGATAAGCCGGCGGCAAAGGTGCGCGCTCCGCCTCTGTGGGAACGGCCTGCGGAGCGGGCCGGCTCGCCGTTTCCGTTTCGCCGGAAGGAAGGGCCTCCATGATCTCATCCAGGAAATTCTTGTCCTTTTTCTTGGTATTATCCGCCGTTGCCTTCCCGTTGCCGCCGCTTTTATTGGAACCGCGCTTCAAAACCTCGAGACGATATTTTCCGCGGGCGTTGTCACTGATGCGGAAACCCGTCACGGCCCGCGGCCCGTCGGGCAGCGCGAACTCGTGCATCTGCCCGGCCGGGATCCTCACGCCCAGACTGATCGGCGTTTTCTTGTTGCCCTCGATCACGATGCAGGTGTTGACGATGACGCTACCTTCCGTGCACACGAGGCGGCAGGCGGAGACCGTTCCGTTGTAGGCGGCCAATTTGCCGGCGCCGCCGGCTTGAAAGTCGCCGACCGGAATCCATTTCGGCGCGCCCAGCGCCGGTGAAAACGCCAGAGTTGCAAGAAGAAGCGCCAGCCCAAAACGCCACTGCGTCCTTTTCATGCCGGTCCTTTCGGTTACCGCGCATGATAATCGCAGGTCGCCGCAGGAACAAGGGATTTATGGGCGTAGCGCTTCCCGTTGTTTGGCCGAGCGGCATGCGGTGTCGCGCTCAGGGCAAACGCATGAAAAACCGAGTGCCGGCCGGGATCGCTTTTGAGGAGCGCCTGAGCCGGGGACACGGAAAGCCCCGGCAGGCGCAACAGATAGGCAGTATCCCAGCCTGCGTTCTTCTGTTTGCCTTTGGTGCCGCGTTTTTTGGTGGCTTCCCGTTTCAACAGGTCAAGAGACTCGCCAGAGCCTGGACCGAGAGAAGGGCGGGTCGGCCGGGACGCGTAGGAGGCCCCCGGGTGACCCGCCCGATCAAGAACCATGCCAGTTTTTGGCCGGTTCAACGGTTTTTTGATGCGTTTGCCCTGATCGACCGCCAGATAGTGCTTGTCCGGCGGACGGGTGAAGTGATAAGGTATCGCCTGCTTAACCGCGAAGGTTGCTTTGCGGCTTGGTAAGACCCGGCAAAACGTCCCCCGGAGAGGTGGCTGAGTGGCCGAAAGCAGTGGTTTGCTAAACCGCCGTACGGGTAACACTGTACCGAGGGTTCGAATCCCTCCCTCTCCGCCAATTACCCCGTATTTATTGGGTTTTTGGAAAATTAGCTCCTGATGCCCTGCTGAAGCCCGTTTTCCAGAAAACCCCATGATGGTCCAAAAGCGCCCATTTACGCCACCAAAAGTGTCAAGATAGTGTCAATGGCGGAAAACCGGATTATCGCTCCCTTTTGCGCACGAAGCCCCCTTCTGGAATGCCCGAGCAATCGTCTGCGGGTTGCAACGCTCCCCTCAGTTTCAACCATGCCGAACTCCTGCTCAACGGAAGAACGCCAGAATGATTCTCTAAAAAAGAGACGCGATAGGACTTCGATCAATCCCCTCTCTACTCCCCTATCCCCAACAGCCTAATCGCCAGAATCAGGAGCGGATCGAGAATGTGCCGGTGCCACCCCAGCAAGATGATGCCATACATGATGAAAATGCCATACCGCTCAATGCTCAGGTAAGGCGCCACCCAGGCGGAGGGAATCAGCCCGACGAGAACACGCGACCCGTCCAGCGGCGGAACGGGCAGCAAATTAAAAAGGCCCAGGTAAACGTTGATGATAAAAAGCTGGCCCGCCAAACTCGAAACAAAATGCAACGACTCGTCAAACTGAAAAAGCCGGTACAAAATGCCGGCCGCCAGGGCGATGACAAAATTGGTCAGCGGCCCCGCCGCGCCGGTCAACATAACGCCCCGCCGCGTGTCCCTAAAATAGGATGGATTGATCGGCACCGGCTTGGCCCAGCCGAGAACAGGCGCGCGCATGAAAGCCAGCATGAGCGGCAGAAGAATGGTGCCAAACAGGTCGATGTGCTTCAAAGGGTTGAGCGTAAGCCGGCCGTGCATGCGGGCGGTCGGATCGCCCAAGCGCCAGGCCACATAGCCGTGCGCGACCTCATGCAGGACGATCGATCCGAAAACCAGCACAAATTGGATAATCACGGAAAAAATGAAAAGAACATCCATGCCCCGCTCCTCAGCGTTTCAAGACCTCGTTCAGACTGCCCATGCGATACCCCTGCAAATCAAGCGTGACATATTTCAGTCCCGCTTTTTTCAGGGCCGCCACGATGGCCTCCCGCTTGGCCAGCGCGGTTTCCAACTCCGCCAGCGGCACTTCGATCCGCCCCACTTCGCCGTGAAGCCGGACGCGGAAATTGGAGAAGCCGAGCTTCTTCAGCGCCGTTTCGCTCTGTTCCACAATGGAAAGATTTTCCGGCGTGATGGCGGTGCCATACGGAATGCGGGAGGTCAGGCACGCCGTTGCCGGCTTGTCGGCCGTGGGAAGACCGAGCAGGCGGGAGGCTTCGCGGATTTCAGCCTTGGTGAAGCCCAGCTCCTGGAGCGGCCGCTTGATCCCCTGCTCCTGGGCCGCGCGGGTGCCGGGCCGGAAGTCGCCCGTGTCGTCGGCGTTGCTCCCGTCCACCACATCCTCCAACCCGGCCTCGGCCGCGATGCGGCGCAGCGCACTGAACAACTCGGACTTGCAGTGGTAGCACCGGTCCGGCGGATTGGCCGTGAACTGCGGGTTGCTCATCTCCTCCGTGGAAATGACCCGGTGGCGCAGGCCGAACCGTTTGGCCAGCTTGAGCGTCTCCGCCAGATCGGCGCGGGGATAGGAAGGCGAATCGGCCGTGACCGCCAGCGTTTTGGGACCCAGCATCCGCTCCGCCATGACGGCCAGGAAGGTGCTGTCCACCCCGCCGCTCCAGGCCACGAGCACGCCGTTGCGCGCGGCCAGCCAATCCTCCAGCTGCTGGATCTTCGGGGCCAAGGCCGGGGGCCACGGGATCGTCTTTGTCTTTTTCGTTCTCACGCCGCTCCTTTAATCCATCCGCCGCCCAGAACCTCGTCGCCGTCATAAAATACGGCCGCCTGCCCGGGCGCCACGGCAAATTGCATTTCGTCAAAATCCGCCCGCCACTCCGCGCCCTCGCGGCGCAGGGTCGCCTCCGCGCCCGCATGCCGGTACCGCAGCCGCACGCGGCAGCGGCCCCCCTCCGGCGGGGCTTCGCCGCTTATCCAATTGACCGAGCCGACACGGCAGAACCCAAGCTTCAGCTCCTCATGTGAGCCGAGCACCACGGTGGCCGTCTGGGGCCGCAGCTCCTTGACATACAGCCGCTCGCTGGAAGCAATGCCCAGCCCCTTGCGCTGACCCACCGTGTAGTGGATCAGGCCGCGGTGCTCGCCCAGCCGCCGGCCCTGCGTGTCCTCAATGGGGCCCGGCTTGAAATCGTCGGGCCCGAAAAGCGGCTCATAGGTGTCGCACTCGATGAAATCCTGGCTCTCGGGCTTGTCCGCATATTCGGCGAACCCGGCCTCGCGGGCGAGTTGCTGAACCTCGGCCTTCTTCAGGCCGCCCAGCGGAAACAGGGTGGCCGACAACTGCGCCTGGGTCAGGCGGGAGAGAAAATAGGACTGGTCCTTCTGTACATCAACACCGCGCAGCAGGTGATAGGGACCGGCCGGGGAATCGGCCTGGATGCGGGCGTAGTGGCCGGTGGCGAAACGATCGAAGGGTATGCCGAGGGTGCGCGCCCGCTCCAGGAGGAGCCCGAATTTCAGCCGCTGGTTGCAGACCACGCAGGGGTTCGGGGTGCGGCCGTCGCGGTATTCGCGGCGGAAATAATCCAGCACATCGCGGTTGTAATCCTCGGCCAGCGAAATGGTGTGGTGCGGAATTCCGATCCGCGCGGCCGCCTCGCGGGCCGCCTCCAGGTCGCGCGCCTCACCCGGACCGAAACAGCCGGAGCGGGTCGACTCGGGCAGCGGGACGGAGCCGTCCCAGATCGCCATGGTGAGACCCACGACGTCCCAGCCCTGGCGCTTGAGCAGCCAGGCGGTGACGGTGGAATCCACCCCCCCGCTCAGGCCCACGGCCACCCGGCCCGGCTTGCTGATTGTTTCTCCCGCCATTTCTCGCCGCTCCTTAACCCGGTTTGAAGCCATCGATTATATCGTGATAGGCGAGCATTTGAAATCTTTTTCGGGCGATTCGTAACGCCTCGTCCTCTCCTTGCACCCCGCTTTTTTCCTTTTCTTCCATGCCGGAGGAGGCTTAGCATACATTCATGAAATTGTTGGAACTGGCACAACTGGCGCTTCTATTCGGCGCGCTCATCGGCATCGCACCCGTGTTCGGCGGTTTCCTGGCCCGGCTGTTCGAGGGGCAGACGCCTCTGGCAGTCCGCTGGCTGCGGCCGCTGGAAAGGATCCTCTACCGGATCGGGGGCGTGAACCCGGGCGAAGAGATGTCGTGGAAACGGTACCTTTCCGCCGTTCTCGTCTTTAACGCAGCCGGCATTCTGATCCTCTGGGGCCTGCAGCTTATCCAGGCCCGGCTGCCGTTGAACCCCCAACAATTTGAAAACGTCCCCTGGCTCCTCGCCCTGAACACCGCCGTCAGCTTCGCCACCAACACCAACTGGCAGGCCTACGCCGGCGAAACGACCCTGAGCTACCTGACCCAGATGGCCGGGCTCGCCGTTCAGAATTTCCTCAGCGCCGCCACCGGCATCGGCGTGATGCTGGCGATCACCCGCGGGCTCCGGCGCGCCTCGACCGGCACACTCGGCAATTTCTGGGCTGACCTGACCCGCGCCACCGTCTACGTGCTGCTGCCCCTCTCCTTCTTGCTCGCCGTCGTGCTGGTCAGCCAGGGAGTCGTGCAGTCGT
The DNA here is from genome assembly GCA_046484345.1 of Kiritimatiellia bacterium. Lineage (GTDB taxonomy): Bacteria > Verrucomicrobiota > Kiritimatiellia > CAIKKV01 > CAIKKV01 > CAIKKV01. The sequence goes on along the minus strand of JAWOJA010000093.1, from coordinate 30,076 downwards.
TTGCCCCGTACACGAAAACCACGACTCTCGAAGGGGCCGCCCAGGTTGTTCCGCTCGGACCGGCGGCTTCCCAGATCGCCATCAAACACCTCGGCACGAACGGCGGCGGCTTTTTTGGCCAGAACAGCGCGCATCCGTTCGAGAATCCCACCCCGCTGACGAATTTCCTGGAGCTGTTCGGCATGCTGCTCATCCCGGCCTCGCTGGTCTTCACCTTCGGGGCAATGACCGGAGACCGCCGGCACGCCGCCTGCCTGTTCGGGACCATGCTGGTCCTGCTGCTGGGCGGTTTCGCGCTGGCCTGGTGGGCGGAACTGCAGCCCAATCCGGCTTTCGGCGGCGGTGGGCCCCTCCTGGAAGGCAAGGAAACACGGTTCGGCGTCATGAACAGCGTCCTGTTCGCCACGGCCACCACGGGAACCTCCTGCGGCGCGGTCAATGCCATGCACGACAGCTTCTCGCCCCTGGCCGGCCTTGTTCCCCTTTTGAATATGATGCTCGGCTGCGTCTATTTCGGCGGGGTCGGGGCCGGGATCTACGGCATCCTGATGTATGTGCTGATCGTGGTCTTCATCGCCGGCCTGATGGTGGGCCGCACGCCGGAATACCAGGGCAAGAAAATCCAGGCCTGGGAAGCCTCCTGGGCGATCGCGGCCATCCTGGTTCCCGGCATCACGATCCTCATCGGCTCGGCCCTGGCCTGCTCCCTGCCCGCCGGCCTGGCGACGCTGGGCAACCCCGGGGCCCACGGGCTGAGCGAAATCCTCTACGCCTTCAGCTCGGCCGCCGCCAATGACGGCAGCGCCTTCGCGGGCCTGGGCGCCAACACCGCTTTCTACAACCTGGCCCTGGCCGCCGCCATGCTCATCGGCCGGTTCGCCGCCATCACCGCCGCCCTGGCCATTGCCGGCAGCCTGGCCGCGAAAAAACCCGCGCCGCCTTCGCCCGGCACGTTTCCAACCGACGGCCTGACCTTCGCCGTCACGCTCCTCATCGTGATCCTGATCGTGGGAGCACTCACCTTCTTCCCGGCGCTCTGCCTGGGCCCGATCGTCGAGCAGGGACTCCTCCTGCAGGGCCGGCTTTTCTAAAGGACCTCTCATGACCGCTCACACGCACCCCATCCGCTATTCGGAGCTTGTTCCCCGGGCCCTCCGGGCCGCCCTGCTTAAGCTGCACCCGCGAGAACAGCTCCGCAATCCCGTCATGTTCATCGTCTATCTCGGCTCACTGCTGATGACGGCCCTGCTGTTTCACAATGCCTCCGGGTTCAACATCCAGATCGCCGTGTGGCTGTGGTTCACCTGCCTGTTCGCCAACTTCGCGGAAGCCCTGGCCGAAGGCCGGGGCCAGGCGCATGCCGACGCCCTGCGCCGCTCGCGCACCGCCCTCATGGCCCGCAAACTGGCCGAGGGCCGGGAAACGCAGGTCCCGGCCTCGGGGTTGAAACTCAACGACCGGTTCGTCTGCGAGGCGGGCGAAACGATCCCGGCGGACGGCGAAATCGTGGAGGGCATCGCCACGGTGGACGAATCGGCCATCACCGGCGAATCCGCTCCCGTCATCCGCGAAAGCGGCGGCGACCGCAGCGCCGTCACCGGCGGCACCCGTGTCATCAGCGACCGCATCGTGGTTCGGGTCACAGCCGAGGCGGGCAATTCGTTTCTCGACCGGATGATCGGCATGATCGAAAGCGCCCGCCGCCAGAAGACGCCCAACGAGGTCGCGCTCGGGCTTCTGCTGATCAGCCTCACCGCGCTCTTTCTCGTGGTCGTCTTCACCCTGCCGGCGCTCGCCCGGTACAGCGAAGCGGCCGCCGGCCAGCCGGGCGCGGTGAACACCTCGGTGCCCGTGCTGCTCGCCCTGATCGTCTGCCTGATTCCCACGACCATCGGGGGATTGCTCAGCGCGATCGGCATCAGCGGCATCGACCGGCTCATGCGCCGCAACGTGCTCTCCACGAGCGGTCGCGCGGTGGAAGCGGCGGGCGACATCGACGTCCTGCTCCTCGACAAAACGGGCACAATCACCCTGGGCAACCGGATGGCGACGGAGTTCGTGCCCGCGCCCGGCGTCGCGGAGGAGACGCTGGCCGACGCGGCCCACCTGGCCTCGCTGGCGGACGAGACCCCGGAGGGCCGCTCCATCGCCGTGCTGGCCAAGGAGCGCTACGGCCTGCGCGGCCGCGCCGTGGCCGAGCCCCACGCCCAATTCATCCCTTTTTCCGCCCAAACCCGCATGAGCGGCGTGGATATCCCGGACCCCGCCGGCGGCCCTGGCCGCCACATCCGCAAGGGCGCATCCGAGGCCGTGCGAAGCGAAGTGGAACGCCAGGGCGGCCTCTATCCGGAGGCCGTCGGACGGGCGGTGGAGGAGATCGCCCGCAAAGGCGGCACCCCCATCGTCGTGGCCGACGGCCCGACCGTGCTTGGGACGATCCACCTGAAGGACGTGGTCAAGGGCGGCATCCGCGAACGCTTCGCGCAACTGCGGCGGATGGGCGTGCGCACGATCATGATCACCGGCGACAACCCGCTCACCGCCGCGGCCATCGCCGCAGAGGCCGGCGTGGACGACTTCATTGCCGAGGCGAAACCCGAGGACAAGCTCGCCCGCATCCGAAAGGAGCAGGCCGACGGCCGGCTCATCGCCATGATCGGCGATGGGACGAACGACGCGCCCGCCCTGGCCCAGGCCGACGTGGGCGTGGCGATGAACACGGGTACGCAGGCCGCCCGGGAGGCCGGCAACATGGTGGATCTCGACAGCAACCCCACAAAGTTGATTGAGATCGTCGAGATCGGCAAGCAGTTGCTCATGACCCGCGGCTCGCTGACGACGTTCAGCATCGCCAACGACGCGGCCAAATATTTCGCCATTCTTCCGGCCATCTTCGGCGGCCTTTATGCCACCGCGCCGGGGGGATTCGGGCCCCTCCAGGCGCTGAACATCATGCGCCTGCATTCGCCGGAAAGCGCCATCCTGAGCGCCGTAATCTTCAACGCCCTCATCATCGTGGCGCTGATTCCCCTCGCGCTCCGGGGCGTCGCCTACAAGCCCCTGGGCGCGGCCGAGGTTCTGCGCCGCAATATGCTGATTTATGGGGCGGGCGGCATACTGGCCCCGTTCCTCGGCATCAAACTCCTGGACCTGCTGCTGACGGCCTTGCGGCTCGTCTGAAAGGAAAAACGACGCCATGATGAAACTGCTTCTTCAATCGCTGCGGATGTTGGCGGGCTTCACCTTGCTGACCGGCCTGGCCTATCCGCTTGTTGTCACCGTTCTCGCCCGCCTGGCATTTCCCGTCGAGGCCGGGGGCAGCCTGGTGCGGCTGAACGGCAACGTCGCCGGCTCCGCCCTGCTGGCCCAGAAATTCGAAGACCCCCGTTTCTTCCAGGCCCGCCCGTCGGCCGCCGATTATGCCGCTGTGCCCTCGGGCGCGAGCAACCTGGGGCCGATCCGCCAAGCCCTGCACGCCAGCACGCTCGCCCGGGCCGGGGCATTTCGCGCGGCGAACGGGTTGCCGCCGGAGGCTCCCGTCCCGGCCGCCCTGTTGACCGCCTCGGGCAGCGGTCTCGATCCGCATATTCCGCCGGCCTGCGCGCGGCTCCAGGCGATGCGCGTGGCCTCGGCGCGGGGAATGGATCCGGCCGGGGTCGAAACGCTGATCGCCCGGTTCACGGAGCCGCCCCAGTTCGGTTTTCTGGGTGAACCCCGGGTCAATGTTCTGCTCCTCAACCTGGCCCTGGACCGGCAACAGCCGGGCGCGCCATGAACGACGAATCCAGACCCGATCCCGACGCCCTGCTGGCGGCGCTGAAACAGGAGGAGACCTCCCGGCGCTTCGGCAAGCTGACGATATTTCTCGGGATGTGCGCCGGCGTGGGAAAGACCTACTCCATGCTGCGGATGGCCCAGCAGCGCCGCGCCGAGGGGGTCAACCTGGTCGTGGCTTTCGTTGAGACGCACGGGCGGACCGAGACCCAGGCGCTGCTCGAAGGCCTCCCGGCGATGCCGCGCCTGCGGCTCGAGTATCGCGGAACGGTGCTCCAGGAAATGGATCTGGACGCGACCCTGAGCCGCAAGCCCGACCTGGCGATCGTCGATGAGTTCGCCCACACCAACGCGCCGGGCAGCCGGCACCCCAAGCGCTACCAGGATGTGCTGGAACTGCTGGACGCGGGGATCGACGTCTACACCACGCTGAACGTGCAGCATATCGAAAGCCGGGTGGACGTGGTCCGGCAGATGACCGGCGTGAGTGTGCGCGAAACGGTCCCGGATTCGGTACTGGACCAGGCCGATGACATCCAGCTGGTGGACCTGACGCCCGAAGCGTTGCGCGAGCGCCTGGCCGAGGGCAAGGTTTATACGGGCGGAATGGCGCAAACCGCGGCGAGCCATTTCTTCCGCGAAGAAAACCTGAATGCCCTGCGCGAACTGGCCCTGCGGGTCACGGCGGAACGCGTTCACCAGGACCTCCGCGAGGTGCTGGCGGCGCGTCAGGTCGCGGGCCCCTGGAAAACCCATGCGCGATTGATGGTCGCCGTGGGGCCGAGTCCCTATTCCGAGGAACTGGTGAGGTGGACCCGGCAGGCGGCCGCCGCGCAGGGCGCCCCCTGGGTGGCCATCCACGTGGACGACGGCCGGGCCCTGACTGACGCGGAAAAGGCGCGGCTGGCCAAGACGCTCTCCCTGGGGCGCCAGCTGGGCGCCCGGGTCATCACCGTGGCGGGGGAGGATCTCCTGGAGGCCCTTCTTCGCGCGGCCCGACAGGAAAATGCCACGCAGATTGTGGTCGGCAAGACGCGCGTAAACGCGCTGACGGACTTTTTGAAGGGGGGCTCCTTCGTTGACCGCCTGATCCGTCTGAGCGGGGACATCGATGTCTGCGCCGTGCGGGCGGGGCCCCAGCGCAGACGGCTCTTCGGTCCATTGACCGCCCCCGCTTTCCGGGCGTGGCCCCGCGAAACCGCCATGGGGCTGGGCGCTGTTGCCGCCGTCACGGCGGTATGCTGGGCGTTGCGCACATGGATCGGGCCCTGGACGATCGGCCTGGTCTATCTCTGCCTGGTGGTGGTTTTATCCACGCGCCTGGGACAAATCGCCATTCTTCTGATTGCCGCGGCAAGCGCCCTGCTCTGGGATTTTCTTTTCATCCAGCCTCCGTTCACCCTGCGGATCGAACACCTGCAGGATGCCTTCATGTGCGTCATGTATTTCATCGTCGCGCTGGTCATCGGGCAGTTGACCGCCCGCGTGCGGTTGCGCGAGTTGCTGGAAAGAAAGAAGGAGGCGCGCACCGCTTCCCTCTACCGGCTGGCCCAGGGCGTGGCGGAAAGCACCACCCTCGAGGAAGGTCTGAGGCGGGCCTTGGCGGAAATCCACACGGTCTTCGGCTCCCAGTGCGCCGTGCATCTGGTCGGAACGGACGGGCGGCTCGGCCCCCTGCCCCATCCCGCCAGCTCCTGGCCCCTGAGCGACAAGGAACAAAGCGTGGCCGCCTGGTCCCTCGCCCACGGCCAACCCGCCGGACACCACACGGACACGCTGCCCGAATCCGAATCCCTGCATATTCCCCTCCAGACCGCCAAGAACAAGGTGGGCGTGCTGAGCGTCCATTTCGGAGCCCGCCAGACCCTGGCCCTGGATGAACGCGAGCTTCTCGAAACTTTCGCCGATCAGATCGCCATCATGGTGGAGCGCTTCTGGCTCATTCAGGAGGCCGGCCGCGCTTCCCTGGCGGAGGAATCGGAGAAGTTGTACAAGACCCTCTTCGACAGCGTGTCCCACGAGATCAAGACGCCCCTCTCCGCCATCCAGGCCGCGGTCGGCGAATTATGCGTGGTCTTCAATCTCCTGCCCCAGGCGCGCCCGGCACAGCCCTTCCTAAAAGATATTGAGGCGGCGGCCCGCCGGCTGGGCCGGATCGTCGACAACCTGCTGAGCATGACCCGCATCGAAGCGGGCCGCTACAAACAGGAAGCCGCCTGGTGCTCCGTGGCGGAAATAGTTGACGCCGCCCAAGATCAGGTCGCGGACCTTCTCGCCCCCCATCCTGTCAAGGTGGTCGTTCCGCCCGGTCTGCCCGCCGTGAAGTTGGACGCCGGCTTCATGGAACAGGCCCTCGCCAACCTGCTGGCCAATGCCGCTCAATATAGCGCGCCGGAATCGGAAATAGCGGTTTCCGCCCATCTGGACGGCTCGTTCCTCGTGATGCGGGTGAAGGACCGGGGGCCGGGTATTCCCGCCGAGGCGCTGCCCTTCATTTTCGACAAGTTTTATCGCTTGCCGGACGCCCCGCCGGGCGGGCTTGGACTGGGGCTCTCCATCGTGCGCGGCCTGATGCACGCCATGGGCGGTGAAGTGTTCGCCAAAAACGATCCCGACCACGGCGCGGTGTTCCTGCTGCGGGTTCCCGTTGATGTCAAACGGACCAATGAAGCCGGGACCTGATCCCGCGGCGAACCGCCCCCGCTAGGGATCGCTCCGTTTCCGATGAACAGCCACAGCCAGGGCGGCCGCAAGGGATTCGTCATCGTCGGCGATTTCTTGAGCGGGAAGGATTTCAACGGGGCCGGGTGCCGCGGCCGGTTTTTCGAACCCTTTAACCGCCCAGGCGATCAGTTTCATCGTCAGGATCATCGACCCGATGAATGAGAGCACGGCCGTTTGGCCCACAATCAAAAGCTTTAATCCGTCGGGCAATAATTTATCCACCATATTCCGTCCTCCTCCGCCTATTGCGGTTGACGGAATGGTGGCCCGCCCATTCCAAATGCCTATGGCACACTCAGCATGCCACACCCTTAATATTCGAATTATCTTCTATTTTATCCGAAAACTCTCACTTGGACAAGCGGGATTAGGATTAAGATTAGGATTAGGATTGGGTTACCCCAAAACCTGGCCCAGCACTTTCCGCAATTCGCTTTGGGTATAGGGCTTGGCGGCGATGCCCTTGAAACCGTAGTCGGCATAGTTGGCCATGACCGGGTCGCCGGCGTACCCGCTGGAGACAATGACCCGGGCTTGGGGGTCCACCGCCAGCAGCAACCTGATCGCTTCTTTTCCGCCAATTCCGCCGGGAATGGTCAGGTCCATGATGACGGCGTCAAAAGGCGCCCCGGCCGCCATGGCCTCTTTGTACAGCGTGACGGCCTGTTGCCCGTCGGGGGCGGTTGCCGCGGAATAGCCGCCGCGTGCCAGCATCCGCGAGACAAGGGCGCAGACCGTTTCTTCGTCATCCATCACCAGGATCCTGGCGGGCCGGCCCAGGGGCGTGCATTTCCCGTCGGGCGACTCCGTTTGCGACGCCGGCTGGGCCTCGGACGCCGGGAGGTAAAGGGTGAAAGTTGTTCCTTTGCCCAGCTCCGATTCGACGCCGATGCGACCGCCGTGTTTCTGGATGACGGAATAGGCGATCGCCAAACCCAGGCCGTTGCCGCTCTGCTTGGTGGTGAAATAGGGATCGAAGATGCGGGCCAGATGCTTATGCTCAATGCCGGTCCCCTCGTCGCGCAGGGTGACCCTGACATATTTTCCCGGCGCGAGGCCGGCAACAGCCCCTTCCGGGACCAGCGCATTCTCCAGGGCGATATACAGGCGCCCGCCCTCGGGCATCGCCTGCCGGGCATTGATGGTGAGGTTGGAAATAACCTGCTGGATTTGGCCCTTGTCCACTTCGGCCAACCAAAGATCGGCGGCCGGCCGGCACTCGAGGCGCACGTTGCTGCCGGAAAGGTCGAACCGCGCGACTTCCTCGACCAGCGCCCCCAGGCTGACGTTTTCCTTGACCGGCTCGCCGCCCTTGGCAAAGGTCAGCAGCTGCTTGGTCAGCCGAACGGCCCGGTTCATGGCTTTCTCGGCTTCCTCCAACGACACGTAGCCGGGATGATCCTTGGGCAGATCCTCTTTCGCCAGGGCGATGTTCCCAAAAACACCCATCAGGATATTGTTGAAGTCATGGGCAATCCCGCCCGCCAGGGTGCCGACGCTCTGGAGCTTCTGCATGTTCTGCAGTTCGGTCTCCGCCCGCTTGTGCTGCGTGATATCGGAGAAGACGCAGGCGAACTGATTGGGGGCGGGACGGAAGGCCGTCACCACGAAATGCTTGCCCATTTCGGCGGAGAAGCTCTCGAAACGGGCCGGCGCCCCGGTGAGCGCCACCTTGCCGTACGTCTCGATCCAGTGGCGTTCGGTTCCCGGCAGGACCTCCAGAACGGTCCGTCCCAGCAGATCGCCGGCCTTCCGACCGGTCATGCGCTCGAACGCCGGGTTGATTGCCAGGAAGCGGTAATCGGCCGGCTTGCCCGCTTCGTCGCAGATGATCTCGTGCAGCGCGAAGCCTTCCATCATCTCGGTGAAAAGCGTCCGATGTTTTTCCTCGCTCTCCCGCAGCGACGCCTGCTGGGCGCGTAAGGCCGCATCGGCCCGGTTAAGCAGAACATAAATGAAGCCCATCAACAACGCCAACAGGACCGTACCGGCCGTTGCATAAAGGATGAGCCGGCGGACAAAGGCCGCCTTTTCGGCGGAGATGTCGCGCATGACAAGCAGCTCGCCGACCTCATTTCCGGAGGCGTCGGGCAGGGGCGTTGCGGCCACTCGCCACGTCTTCCCCTGAGATGCGATTTCCGTGTCCGTTTCGCTACCGGCTTGCCCGCTCGCGGCCCGGTCGACCCAGGCGGCAAAGGCGTCGGGCAGGCTCCCCTGCGAGGCGTAGAGCACGACTCTTTGGGCCAGGAGGTCCCAGTCGGCCTTCCGGCCGAGCCGGCGCCTGCCCGCTTCCCAAGCTGCCCGGTCCAGGCGATCCTTGCGAATGGTCACGGCCAATTGGTTGCCGGAACGGAGGTGCAGCAGTTGCAGCAACTTGTCGATCTCCTTGCCCAGTTCCACATAGCCAACCCGCGAGCCGGCTTCGAAGACGGGCTGCACCACCCGCAACGTGAACGTGCCCATCGGACCGAGTTCAATGCCCGAGGCGGTCCTGCCGGTGCGTTCGGCCTCCCGCGCCGTGAAACGATCGACCCGATCGCCGCGGAGATCCGGCATGTGGACGCGCATTAGGGCCACGCGGTTCGTGTCAAAAAAACAGAGAGTCGAAATATGGCTCTCCTGGCGCAACGTCTCAAACACGCTCTTCCAGTCGTCCAAGAGGCGGTCGGCATCGCCCTCCCTCAGTGCTTTTTGAAGCCTGCCGCTGACGGCAATCGGTTGCGCGGCCGCCTTCAAACCCGAAGCCTGATGCTCCATGGCCGCCCGCAAAGCACCAAAAACATTGGTGCTGTCGGCGACAGTCTCCCAGGCCAGTTGCCGGCGATGCTGGCGGTACAGGAGCAGGCCCGCGCCGACCATCAGCAGCAGCACCATGAGCGCCAGGGAGGGCAGCAGACGCCGCAGGAGCGGTTTGGACGAGCCCTCGACGCGGCGGGCGGCAACCAGAACGGCGGCCAGCACGATGAGCAACACGAGCATCAGCCCCACCGGCAGGGCCGCCTTGGCGGCCACATTAAACTTCCAATCGCGCGCATCCACATCCAGCCCCAGCACCACGGGCCACTCGTCGGGCCGCGTTCCCGTCAGCGGAACCATCCCCGACACCCACACGCCCCAGCGGTCGGCGACGGGGCCAAGGACCGTTTCCGCCCTGAAGTCGTACCCATGCCGGGATTCCTCCTGGGCCTCGGCATAGTCCTGCCCGGGCGGGGAGTAACCCTTCGAGCCGGCGGGCTCGCTGTCCACGTAGAAGAAAGCCATGCCGTTGGGCCTTCGGCCCAGAAGATAAACAAAGCGGCATTGTGGATTGGCCGAACGAACCGCGATGAGCCGGCTCTTTAATTCCCTATAATCGGGGCTTACCAGATCCGCCTCGGTGCCGCTGAGCGCCCGGACCCGCTCGAGATTCACCGCCCGGGCCACCAGGCGCGTCTGCTGAAGCAACTCCGTCCGCAGCTCGCGGTCGGCCCGCACGATCATCCACCAGGAAAAAAACAGGCCGGCGGCGAAAATAGCCGCCAGCGCCGCCGTCATCAGGCGCGAGGGGTCCCTTTCGGAAGAAGACGCGGCGTTATTATCGTTCAACGGATCACTCTTTCGTTGTCGCCCCGGGGCAACTACCGGTTTCTTAAGCCGAAAACTTCAATATGTAGTATTGTGTGAAAATTAGGCGGCGGAAGCAAGAAACGTTTGCGGATCCGGCCGCGCCCCCGTTCTGTCTGTTTTTGTTGTAATACGAATAATAAGTTCGTAATATTGCACCCTTAAAAAAACAGGAGCGTCTCATGCACATGGCCGATGCGTTGTTGTCCCCCGCCGTGGGAGCGGCGGGTTATGGCATTTCCGGCGGACTGCTGGCCCGGGCCGCGCGCCGCGTGGCGGGCGACCGCGACTACGAACGCCAGGTGCCCCTCATGGGCGTGCTGGGGGCCTTCATATTCGCCGCGCAAATGATCAACTTTTCTATTCCGGGGACAGGCTCCAGCGGCCACATCGGCGGCGGACTGCTCCTCTCCATCCTTCTGGGCCCCTGGCCCGCCTTCCTGGTCATCGCCTCCGTGCTGACCGTCCAGTGCTTCTTCTTTCTCGACGGCGGATTGCTGGCGCTGGGCTGCAACACCTTCAACCTGGGCTTCTGGCCCGCCTTCCTCGGCCTGCCTCTTTACCGGTGGATTCGCGGCCGGTCGCGCTCGCCCCTGCGCGAAACCCTGGCCGTCGTCACGGCGTGCGTCGTCGCCCTGGAACTGGGCGCCTTCGGCGTCGTCGCCGAAACGCTCCTCTCGGGCCGCACCGATATCCCGCCGGGCGGCTTCCTGGCCCTCATGCTGGGCATCCATTTTCCCATCGCCCTGGGCGAGGGGCTGCTGACCGGGATGGTGGTGGCCTGGGCCCGCCGCTTCTTCGCGGACCGCGTGACACCCCTGTCCGACCAACCCGCCGGCAGCGGCTTCAAGCCGCTGCTCGTGGCGTTCGGGCTGCTCGCCCTGCTGACCGCCGGGGTGCTGGCCTGGTTCGCCTCCGCGAACCCAGACGGGCTGGAGTGGTCCCTTCAAAAAGTGACGGGCGCGCTGGAACCGGAAGGCGTCTCTTCCTCCAAATTGGAAATTTCAATGGGCGGGTTGAAGGGCGCGGCCCTCACCGCCCTGCTGATCGGCGCGCTGGGCTGGGGCCTGCACCGGCTGCGGCCGCGGCCGGGGAAAAATCAGATCGTGTAGTCGGCCGCCCCGCCCTGGGCGTCGTGGTATTTGCGGATCAGCTGCTTCAGCGTGATGCGGCGCAGGGCTTTCGTCAGTTCGGCCTCCACCTCGCCCCAGGCCAGGCGGGCGATGCAGGCCGAGCTGCGCTCGCAGGCGTCCGGGGCGCCCAGGCAGCCCACCACCGAGACGGCCCCTTCCAGGATGGCCACCACATCGAGCAGCGAAATGGCCTCCGGCGCCCGGGCCAGCACATAGCCCCCGTGCGTGCCGCGGGTGACATGCAGCAGGCCCGCCGCCTTCAGCGGATTGACGATTTGCCACAGATACTTGCGCGAAACCTTCTGCCGCTTGGAAATGTCGCCCAGCGTCACGGCGCCCCGTTCCTGGTTCAGCGCCACGTCCAGCAGGATGCGCAACCCGTACCGCCCCCTTGTCGTGACTTTCATGACACGCCTTTCCGGCTCAATGCCGAAGGAACTTCGCGTCCCAGATGGCCACGTTCATGAGCGCCCAGAGCACATGGTTGTGGTTGTGCTTCATCGAAAGATGCTCGGCGATCAGCCGGTCGATGGCCGCCTCGCGCACGTGCCGCTTCAGCTCCGGCGACTCGTGCAGCAGCGTGATCATCCAATCCTTGAAATCGGTCCGCAGCAGGTTCTTCACCGGCAGGCTGTAGCCCTGCTTGCCCCGCTCGATGATGCGCTCGGGCAGGATGCCCTTGAGCGCCGCGCGGAACAGGTGCTTGGTGCGGAACCCCTTGAGCTTCCACTCGCCCGGCAGCGAGGCCAGGAACTCCACGAGCACGTGGTCGAGCAGCGGCACGCGGATCTCCAGCGAGCTGGCCATGCTCATCTTGTCCACCTTCATCAGCACGCTGTCCGGCATCATGAAGCGCGTGTCCATATAGAGCTCGCGGTTCACGGGATCGGCCGCATCACACCGCGCGGCATACTCGGCCAGCAGGCGGAAGGGCGAGGGGTTGATCCGCCCCAGGAATTCGGGCTGGAAGAGCCGCTTGTCCTGCTCCGCGCCGCCGAAGAACTGCCAGCGCAGGTGGCCGCCGGAATCCGGCAGCCGCGCGCCCTGCAAAAACCGCTTCAGCATGTTGATGGCGCCCTTCTTCTGGGGGCGGTCGGGAAGCCCCGCCACGAGCGCGTCAATGAACAGGCGGCGCAGCGGCCGCGGCAGCGCCCGGCTGAAATAACGGTTCAGCCGGCTCGCCTTGAAGCGGTCGTAGCCGGCGAAAATCTCGTCGCCCCCCTCGCCGCTGAGGCAAACGGTGACCGCCTTGCGCGCCTGTTCGCACACCAGCATCAGGGGCACGCAGGAGAGGTCCGTCATCGGCTCGTCCAGATGCCACAGCGCCCGCTCCACATAGGCGGGCTTCAGATCGTCCACCATCAGCACCTGGTGGTCGGTGCCGAACTGGTCGGCCACGATCTTGGCGTATTCGAGCTCGCTGAACGACTTGTCCGCGTACCCGATCGTGAAGGTCCGCAGCCGCCCCGGAATGTGGCGCCGCATCATGGCCACGAGCGCGCTGGAATCAAGTCCCCCGGAAAGGAACACGCCCAGGGGCACGTCGCTCACGAGGTGGCTCTCCGTGCAGGAGTCGAGCAGGCCGCGGAGCTGTTCCACCGCCCCGTCGAAGGTGATGTTCGCGGCCGGCTTGTAGGAGAGGTCCCACCAGGACTCGACCTTCAGCCCGCCCTTTTCGAGCAGGATCCGGTGGCCGGCGGGGAGCTTCTGGATGTTCTGGAAAAGCGTGTCGGGCGCGGGCGTGAATTCGAAGCCGATGTAATCGTAGAGCGCCTGGGGGTTCAGCTCCCGCGGGACGGACGAATCCTCCAGGATGGCCTTGATCTCGGAGGCGAAGCGGAAGCGGCCGTTGGCCCAGTGGTAGTAGAGCGGCTTGATGCCGATGCGGTCGCGCGCCACCAGCAGGCGCTGGCGCGGGGCGTCCCAGACCGCAAAGGCGAACATGCCCCGCAGGTGGCGCACCACCTCCACGCCCCAGGTTTCGTAGCCGTGGACGATGACCTCGGAATCGGTCTGCCCGGCAAAGACGTGCCCCGCGGCCTCCAGCTCCCGGCGCAGCTCGCGGAAGTTGTAGATCTCCCCGTTGAACACCAGCTGGACCGTGCCGGTCTCGTTGGCCATGGGCTGGTGGCCGTGGCGGGAGAGATCGATGATGCTGAGCCGCCGGAAGGCCAGCGACACGCCGGCATCGTGGTAAAAGCCATCGTCATCGGGCCCCCGATGGCGGATGACGGCCGCCATCCGGGCCGCCAGGGCCGGGTCATTCCAATTGAAACCGCAGATTCCGCACATGCCTCAGGCTCCCCTCCGGACCATTTTGGATATGGCGGGCGACCCCGCCCGGGCGGTCCAGCCCGCGCGCCGCGCCGCCGCTTCGAGCCGCTCCGAAAGACCGCGCCTGCCGAGCAGCCGGTGCAGAACGAGCGGCCAGAAAAACTGGCGGATTACCGACTCCTCGCGAAAGCCCAGCGCTTCGAAGGCCGCCACCACCTCCGCGTGCCGGAACGGGGTCCAGGAGCGCGTGTTGCCTTCCACCTTTTTCTTCATGCCGAAAAACAGGGGCCCCAGCCGGTGCAACCCCTCGTGAAGCGGATACTCCACGATGACGCTCCGCCGGGCGGTCCGGGCCAGTTCGGCCGCCAGCGCCTTCCAGCGCGCGCAGTGGGTGAGCAGCCGGATGCAAAGGACCGCATCGAACGAGCGGTCCTCGAACGGCAGGGCGGTGAGGTCGCCCGTCACAAACCGGCAACGGCCCGAAGCAACCAGGGGTTCAATGCGTTTGGCGCAAACCGGATCGCTGCCCAGAACCGTGTAGGCGTGGCCGTCCCGCGCCAGGGGGCCGGCGAGCTGGCCGTGGCCGCCGCCGACCTCGAGAAGGGACAACGCACGCCCGGGCCCCAGCAGCCGGCGCACCGCCGCGGCCTGCACCTCCAGCATCCAGGCGCCGGCCGGCCCGGCAAAGCGGGCGGCATAGCCGTCGGAGGCCGTTTCGATGTCGGCCGTTTCGCGCGGAACAGGTTGGACTGCCGGTTGCATGGAGACCAATTGAATAGCAAAAAACGCAACCGCTCACAATAGGATTCCCCAAAGATCATTGACCGCCGGGCGCCCATTCGCCATACTGCGGGAATTAACTTGTTCCCCCCCATCGGGCTCTGATAAACTTTTGCGATTATATGATCCATAAGGGCTCGTATGATGGGGTCTCCTTCGATGACATTACGCACCACCACTCTGACGACTTTGGCCGGATGGCTGCTGTTAGTGCCGCTTTTGCTGCAGGGGGCCGAACCGGCACCCGCCCAAATCACACCGGCCGAAATCACGCCAGTTGCCAAGCCACAGGCCCCAACCTCGCCGGCACCCGCCGCCGTCAGCCCGCCTTCGGCGGCCGGCCTCTATCCAGCCTATTCCAGCTCTCCAAGTTACAGCGACTACAACTCCACGGACCTGCCGCTGTGGCTGGAGGATGGCCGGGAGAGCGCCTACGATTTGCTTCACGAACATCTGCGGATCGGTGTCCGGTACCGCCAAATAGACCTCAAAGACGACAAGCGCGATGTGGAAAACTCCTTTCTCGGCAGTATCACGGAGCTTAACTCGCAGTCGGATTACGAGCCGATCACCTGGTTGACCTTCGGCTGGCTGTTCAACCCCTACGTGGGCCTCCAATTCACCTGGGAGCAACTGCGCGCCGAGACCCGCACGGAACAGGTGACCGCCAGCCTCAACCATTCCGACGGCATCGTGGATCTGGACGGCCCCGGCCTGATGTTGCTGCTGCGGTACCCGAACAAGACGCGCCTCATCCCCTCTGGCGGCATCGGGTACGCCTGGCTGACCTCCACCTTTGAACACAACCCCGTCTGGAATAACGGATTCGGCGGGGAAAACCGGCAGGTCGCCTATGACACGTGGGTGGCCAACGGCAGCCCGGCCTGGCCCAATGGCGGCTACCAGCGAACCATCACGCTGGAGGACACGACCGCCGTGATTCTTTACGCCGAACTCGCCTTCCAGATCACGCCCCGGCTTGACGTCCACGCGTTCATCGAGTCGATGGAGGTGGAGGGCGTCGATCTCAACTACGCGCTGTCCCGTTACGGATACGATTTCTCCTCCTACCAGGCCGAGTTTCCGATGAGCTGCACCGCCTACGGCGTCGGTTTGCGCTGGAGTTTTTAATTGCCATGGGTCGACCTTTCCACCTGATTGCCCTTTTCACCCTCCTGTTGCTCGGCTCGGCGCTCCGATCTGCGGCTTGGACCAATCCCGATCCCCCGCTGGAGGAGCACCTCCGCATCGGGCTGCGGTTCCGCCAGAGCTACCTCCACGATCACAGCCGCTCCATCGACAACGCCTACCGCGGCAGCATCACCGAGCTGAACAGCCAGGAGGACGAGAGCCCCCTGACACCCCTCACCATCGAATGGCTCTTCAATCCTTACATCGGAACCCAGCTGACATGGGAACAGGTGCGGGCGGAGACCGGCACCTCCCAGGCAACTGAAGCCCTCAACCACTCCGATGGCAACATCTCCCTGTTCGGCCCCGCCCTCACCCTGAAGCTGCGCTGCCCGAACCAAACCCGCCTCACCCCCTTTATCGGCCTCGGCTACAGCCTGCTGGCCGCCAACTTCAAGCATAATCCCGTCTGGCACAACGGATTCGGCGGCTTCACCCGGGAGGCGGATTATGATGCCTGGGTCGCCGCCGGGCGCCCCCCGTGGCCCAACAAAGGCTACCGCCGCACCATCACGCTCGAGGACGCCTCCGCCTGGCTGCTGACGTGCGGGCTGGAAATCCAAATCACCGACCAGCTCGACGTCAACCTGTTCGCGCAGGTCATGGACGTGGACGGGACCGACCTGACCCAGCGCCTCAGCCTTTACGAAAAAATAACCGAAACGAAACACGGCACCTTCCCCATGAGCAACACCAGTTACGGGCTCGGCGTACGCTGGACCTTTTAGCCCCACTTCCCGCCTTCGCGCCCGCCGTCTTAAAAATTTACAATCCGATTTTTGCGGGATTTATTGCCGTTTTTCGATTTTTCAACGGGCACAAAGCTTGACACCCTGTTACCTATTACGCTATATTGCCCAAAATCACGTCTCGTACCCACAACCAAGGAGTGGATTCATGTCGTTGTATAGTAAGTTTGTTATTGCAGGCGCCATTGCGATCGCGGGCCTGCTCCACGCGCAAGAGGCTCAAATCAACAAAATCGGGGTCGAGGAATACGTCGACTCCGCCTATATGGACCGGCCCGCTGTGGCCGCGGATTCCAAATCCCAGCCCCACTTCGTCTGCGACGCGGGCGGCAACCCCACCTTCATGAAGTACCACAAAATCGGCGGCAAATGGCGGGGCGGCCCCTTCGCCATCGGCACCAAGGGCGGCCGCTACAACGCCGGCCGGCTCTACATCGGCCAGATCGAGATCGACAGCAAGGACCGCGCCTGGATCTCCTGCAAATTCGGCGCCAAGGAGTTCGGCGTGCTCGGCCAGGGCGTCTGGCTCTACCGCAACATCACCACCGCCCCCACGGAACAGTTCTTCCGCCAGATCAACGTCTACAAGGGCATGGGCGTGGTCACCACGGATCCCAAATACCCCGACCAGGGCGTTGTGATCGGCACCTTCGGCAACTACCAAATCCTCAGCCAATACGGCCAGACCCTCAAGCAGGGCTCGATGAACGCCGGCCACGGCGGCGAAAAGGTCCGCGCCCGCATCGGCTCCACCGTTCCCCGTTTCGGAACGAAGGGCGACGAGAAGGCCGGCGACGGCATCTGGCACACCGCCATGTGCGGCAGTTCCGCCATCCCCGCCAGCTACCAGAGCTCCACCCGCTACAAGGCCGGCCAGGGGCCCGTCACGTGGGCCGCCTACGCCCCCTACCGGGTCATGGGCGACGATTACCACCACCCGGGCGTGGGCGTCGACTTGACCGACGCCCGATACGCCTACATGGCCGCCGTTTTCTACGGCAAGCTGTGCGTCAACATCTGGGACGGCAGCAAAATGCTCTTCGATGTCAACAACCTGAAGGTCCTCGCTTACGGCGCCGCCTTCGAAGGCCGCCACGCCCCCGCCATCACCCCCGCCCCCGGCACCGGCGGCGGCGCCTTCTTCTTCTGGACCGCGAGCGGCCGCATCAAGGGCTGCTATGTCTCCAAAAAGGGCGTGGCCGGCAAAACTTATGACATCACCGACGGCCGCTCCGCCGGCGCCGCCACCGACCGCGACGGCAACATCCACCTCGTCTATTACAATAACGGCATCAAGTACCGCAAGCTGTTGGTCTCCACCCTCGAGCCCATCGCGCCCAAGGGAACCGTGGCCGACACCCGCACGCCCCAGTTCCGCTGGACCAACACCAAGGCCGTCAAATACACGCTCGAAATCAAGCGCGATGGCAGCCTGTTGCCCATGGCCACCAGCGGCGCCGTCACCTGGACCCCCGACTCCGAGCTGAGCGTCGGCAATTACAGCTGGCGCGTCAAGGAAGGCGGATTCAACAGCACCGCCAAATGGTCCGCTTCCAAGGCCTTCATCATCCCGCCCGCGACGCCCGACGGCATCGACCCGAACACGCGGTACGCGAGCGCCCCCGCCACCCCCACTTTCGAGTGGCTCTGCGGCGATTCCGCGGCCAACCGCTTCTCGATCCAGCTCTTCAAGGGCGCGGATCTGCTCGACACGCGCCTTGTCTCCAACGAAGACGCCAAATACGGCGGATTCATCACCCCTTGGGCAACCCCGCTTGGCGCCGGAAACTATTCCTGGCGCGTGCGAAGCACCCGCGTGCTGAGCGGCCACAACGTGAGCAGCCCTTGGTCGGCTCCTCTGGCATTCCAGATCGGCGTGCCCGCCCCCGCCTCGATCACGGCGCCCGCCGCCGCGACCCGATTCGCCCCCGGCGACCAGACCATCGACTTCACCTGGACCGCCGCCGATGGCGCCGACTCCTACAAGGTGAAGATCCTCCTCAACGGGGATTTGCTGCGCGATGAGATCGTGAGCGGAGCAACCACCCTGTCAGTCGGCCGGAACTACACGCCCGGCCACTACGCCGTAACCGTCCTGCCCAAGAACAATGACGGCAGCGGCGTGTGGAGCGAACCGGCGCCCTTCGAGGTCCTGCGCAAAATGAAGCCGGGCAACGCCGCCACCCTCGACCAGGATCCCCCCCAATTCGTGTGGACCCGGTCCATGGCGGCCACCCGCTACCTGTTCAAGCTGAGCCGCTACAACCCCGCCACCCGGGCCTACGAGCTGCTCCGCGAAAAATGGATCGCCCAGTCGGCCCCCGCCATCTCGCCCTCGTGGATCCCCAACCTGGACCTCACGCCCGGCGCCTATAAGTGGGTTGTCACGGATTTCGACGGCACAAGCCCGCTCTATACCTCCGCCACCTTCTTCCAGCTTAAGGTCCCCGGCCGCATGGAGCTCCTGGGTCCGCTGGGCGATGTGGCGGGTCACCGCCGACTGGAATTCGCCTGGACCGATCCCACCGCCGAGGCCACCGAATTCCAGATCGAAATCTGGAAGGGCAAAACCAAGGTGCAGGATACCGGCTGGGCGGCGGCGTCCACCTTCAAAGGCCCCTCCGCGTTTGTCAAGACCTTCAGCTTTGCCGACGACGTCAGCGGCAACTACACCTGGCAGGTCCAGGGCCGCAACGCCAAAGGCAACGGCCCTTGGCGCGTGGGCGCTTTCCACGTGAGCCCCCTCGCCACCCCCGTGGTCTCCGCGCCGCTCAATAACGCGTCGCTCACCATCGGCGACGATGTGACCATTCAATGGGAAACCATCACCGGCGCCACCGGCTACGAAATCACCGTCCAGAACTCCGGCACGGACCCGAGCGTCTACACCGTGAGCGCCCCGGACACCTCGGCCGTCTGGACCCCGGCCCTCACCGGCGCCCACACAATCACCGTGCGCGCAACGGCCGACGGCTACAGCCGCCCCTCAACCGCTGTCTCGGTCACCGTTAACCCCAGCTGATATAACCGCCGCTCTTAAGGCGGCGCCGATGGCTCAAAGGGCGTGAATCTTAGGATTCACGCCCTTTTTTTATCCGGTTTCCGCATTCTTTTGACTTTGCCTCCCGCTTTCGCTAAATTTAATCAAACTTGTTGCTGTGTGTGCCCGCATCGCGTTCACCCGAAGGTCCATCATGAAGTTCATCACCCTGCTGTTCCCCCTCGCCTGCCTCCTCGCTTTCAATCCGCCGGCATACGCCCAAATCCCCACCGTCACCTCCATCAGCGGCGAGGAATACATCTCCTCCTCCTACATGGAACACCCCTCGGTGGCCGCCGATTCCAAGGGCCAGCCCCATATGGTGGCCGATTTCGGCGTGGGCTCCAGCTTCATGAAGTTCCACCGCGTCAACAAGCGCTGGACCGGCGGCGTCTTCGCCACCGGTTCGCGCGGCGGTCGCTACGACGCCTCGCGTCTCTACATCGGCCAGATCGAAATCGACGCGAAAGACCGCGCCTGGATCTCCTGCAAAATGGGCGTCAAGGAGTTTGGCGATATGTACGGCCAGGCCGTCTGGGTCTTCAAAGACGTCGACACCAACCCCTACCCCCTGGAACAATTCTTCCGCTTCGTCTGCGTCTACAAGGGCATGGGCATCATCTCCACCGACGCCAAGTACCCCGATCAGGGCGTCGTGCTCGGCACCTTCGGCAACTGGGAAAAACTGAACACCAGCGGCCAGACAATCGGCAAGGGCTCCCTTAACGCCGGCCACGGCGGCGAAAAAGTCCGCTTCCGCATCGCCTCCTACGCCCCGCGCTTCGATGCCCCCGCCGGCAACTACGCCGACGGCGTCTGGCATACCGCCATGAACGGCTTCAGCGCCCTTTCCTCCAAGTACCAGAACAGCCTGCGCTACAAGGCCGGCGCGGGGCCCGTCACCTGGGCCGAATACCGGAGCTATCCCCAGCAGGGCGACGATTACTGCCACCCCGGCGTGGGAATCGACCTCGAAGACCCCCGCATCGCCTACATCGGCAGCGTCTTCGGCCGAAGGCTCTCCATCAACATCTGGGACGGAAGCCGGATGCTGTTCAACCCCTACGCCCTGAAGACGCTCGATTACGAGGCCACCTATGAAGGCCGCCTCGGCATGCAGTTCGCGCCCGCCCTCACCGGCGGCACCTTCGTCTTCTGGAGCGCCAATAACATCATCAAGATGTGCTACCTGTCCCCAAAAGGCGTCTCCACCACGCCCACCGCCATCACCGCGGGCCGCTCTCCCGGCGTCACCACCGACCGCTACGGCAACATCCACCTCGTCTACTACAACCGCGGCATCTGCTACCGCAAACTCACGCTGACCACCCTGCAGCCGCTCGCACCCAAAAACCGGGTCGACTCCACCCGCGCCCCCCGCTTCCGCTGGACCCGAACCCAGGCCTCCGCCTACACCGTGGAAATCACCCGCGACGGCATCAAGCAGCCCCTCGCCACCAGCTCGTCCAACACCTGGCTCCCCAAGGACGATCTGCCCGTGGGCTCCTACTCCTGGCGCGTCAAGGAGGGCAATCCCTCGTCAAGCGCGCGCTGGTCCAAATCCGTCGAATTCAAAATCCCGCCCGCCATTCCCAACCCCCTGACGCCCCACACCCGCTACCCCGACGCCCCCGTCAAGCCCCTCTTCGAATGGGCCGGGGCCGACCCGGACGCCTCGCGCTACACGCTCGAACTGTTCGGCGCGGGCGAGTCACTCGGCAAGCTCTCGTCGACCGGAAAAACGGCCTCCCTCAAATGGAACACCACCCTGCCCGCCGGCCATTACACCTGGCGCGTCAAGGCCGTTCGCACCGTGGGCGCCCACACCGTGGGCAGCGCCTGGAGCCCGCAACTGGCCTTCCAGATCGCCGTGCCCGGCGCCTGCGCCTTCACCCAGCCCAGCGCCCTCGCCGTCTTCGAGCCGGGTTGGCAGAGCATCACCAGCTCCTGGACGGCAGCCGACGGGGCGAGTTCCTATACGTTGAAAATGATCTTCAACGGCGAGCTGTTCGAAAAATTGCGGGACCATGCCAACACACACGCCTCGGTTTCCAAAGCCTACCCGCCCGGCTACTACTCCCTCTTTGTCAAATCCGTCAACAGCGCCGGCAGCGGCCCCTGGTCTCACGTCCGCACCTTCATCGTCCGACGGCAAATGACGCCCGCCGAAGGCCGCACCCTGGCGGGCTCGCCGCGCCTGCTGGAGTGGACCCGTTCCAAGAGCGCCACAAAATATCTGCTCAAACTGCACTGGTACGATAAATCCCTCCAAAAATACAGGCTCGTTACGGAGAAATGGATCCCCCAGCCCAACTCGGGCACCCCGTTCTGGCGCCTCCCCTTCACGCTGGGTAACGGTGCCTTCCGCTGGACCGTGACCGATTACACCTACAAGAAACAGGGCTACTCCTCCATCGGCTATTTCCAGGTCAAGGCGCCCGGAGCCCCCGCCCTCCTCTCGCCCGCCGGCGCCGCGGCCGGCCACCGCCGGCTGGCTTTTCAATGGAGCGACCCGAGCGCCTTTGCCGAGCAGTTCCAACTGCAGGTCTGGAAAGGCGAGACAAAAGTTCAGGACACCGCCTGGATGGCCGCCGCCGACCTGGAAGACAACGGAACGTTCGCGAAGGTCTTCTCCTTTGCGGACGATGCCACCGGCGGCCACACCTGGCGCGTGCGGGCGCGCAACGACTTCGGCTCGGGCCCCTGGAAAGAGCAAGCCCTTCAGCTGACCCCCCTGGCCACCCCCTCCCTGGTCAGCCCGGCGGGAACCTCCCTGCCATCCGGTGTGCAACAGCTCTTCACCTGGAACCCGGTCGGTTCCGCCACCGGCTACGAGATCGCGATTGTTCAAAACGGCCAAACGGTCGACAGCGCCACAACCTCGGAAACCAACTGGCTCTGGACCCCGACGGCCGGCACCTACACCTTCCGGCTCCGCGCCAATGAAACCGGCTGGAGCCGCTGGTTCTCCCGAATCTTCGCCGTTTCACCCTGATCCTTGTCTTAATCCTAATCTTAATCCTAATCCTAATCTTAATCACACGATGCCATTCCCGCTCCAATCCGAAATTCGGGACGCGCGGCGACGCCTGATGGCCGGTGATCTGCTCCGGGGCCTTGCCGCCATTCTCACGGTCGGGCTCGGCGTCCTGCTCCTGCTGGCCGTCTGCGACAACCTGCTGCGCCTGCCCGCCGGCTTGCGCCTGGCCGCCCTGGTCTCGCTGGCGGCCGCGCTCGGCGCCCTCTTCGCCCACCGCCTCGCGGCCCCCCTGCGCCGCCGGCGCCGCCACGAGGCCGTCGCCGTCGAATTGGAAAAACGCTTCGGCATCAACCAGAACCGCCTCATCAACGCCTGGCAGTTCGAGGGGGCCGACCTGCCGCCCAACGAGCGGCCCTTCGGCGAAGAGGTGGCCCGCGAGGCGCGCCAGGCCCTGGCCTCTATTCCGCGGGGCGATTTCTGGGACACCCCCCGGCTGATGCGGGCCCTCGGGCTTTTCGCCATCAGCCTCGCACTCGCCCTGCTCTACGCCGCCGCCTTCCCCCGCCACGCCGCAAACGGCCTGTTGCGCGCCCTCCTGCCGCTGGCCGACATCCCCCCCGCCGGACGGCTCCTCCTGACCCTGCAGCCCGGCGCGGCCGTGGAAATCGACGAGGGCGACGCGCTCACGCTCGTCGTGCTGGCGCAAACACCAGCGGGCGAACCCGCCGCAACCCCCCCGGTCCTGCGCGTCCAGGCCGGAACCCAAAGCGTGCCGGCCGATCGCGCCGGCGACCGGCCGGAACTGCAACCCCTGCCGGGCCATCCGGCCGGCTGGTTCTATAGTTTTCCAAAAGCGGACCGCAGCTTCGCTTTCCGCGTCTTCGCGGCCGACACCTGGTCAAAATCGGTCCCCGTCACGGTGCGGCCCGGACCGCGCCTGGCGGACTCGCGCTTCCAGCTCACCCCGCCCCCCTATACCGGCCTCGCGGCCGTCACCCAGCCCGGGCCGCCCGCCGCCCTGGCCGCCCTGCCCGGCTCGATCCTCACCGCCAGCGTGCGCGTAACCCCGCTCGTGACGGAACTGACTTGGACCGGCCCGGACGGGGCCCGCCCCTTCACGCCAAGCCGAGGCACGTTTCAGCTGTCATGGACATTCACAAACGCCGGCCCCTATTCCGTGACCGCGCCGCGAAACGGACCCGGACCCGAACGGGTGCTCGCGCGGGGCCGCCTGGCACTGGAGGCCGACCAGCCGCCGACCGTGGAATTCGACACCGCCGAGCGCAACCGCTTCGTCAACCCCGGCGGAACCGTCCAGCTGCCGGTCAAGGCCGGGGACGACTACGGCGTGCGCGAGGTCCGGGTCGCGGCCCGGCTGCTCGGGGAAAAAGACGACTCCCCAGGCCTGCCGCTGCGGACCTGGCGGTACCTCGGCCCGCCGGGCCAAAAATCGCCGCCGCCCGAAGTGCTGGAGCTGACCCTGGATCCGGAACGCTTTCCGCCCGGCGGCATCTGGGCGGTCGAAGCGCAAGCCGACGATTTTTCGCCCGCCGGCACAACGGGCCGCTCCGCCCCGCTCCTCCTGCGTATTCGCGCCATCCGGGACGTCGGCGCGAACGACGGCCAGCCCCTGTCCCGGGCGCTGGCCCTTCTTCGCGAAACCGTGGCGGCCCAGGAAAAAGCCAACACGGTGGCCGAAAACCTGCGCCTCAATCTCCAGGACGCGATCGCCCGCCAATCCCTCCCGGCGCAGAGCGGCGCCTTGAAGGACAGCCAGGCGACCGCCCAAAACACGGGCCGCAAGGCGCTGGACGCTTTCCGGGCGGCCAAAGAAGAAGGCGCCGCCACGGCGGGGCGCCTCGACCCGCTCGTCAACGGGGAGATGGAAAATGTGCGGGCCGGGCTGGCCCGCCTCGGGACCCTCAAAGCGCCCGAACTCCCGCCGCGGCTGGACGACCTGCGCGACCGGCAGGACTATATCCTGAACTCGCTGATCGCCCTGCTGGGCCGCACCGCGGACCGGGCGGCGGAAAAACCCAAGGCAACCGCGGCCGCGGGCAAGGAGGAGCCGCCCCCGCGGGAGGCCCGCCAGATGGCCCAGGAGCTGCGCGAGGATTTGCTCGATTTCATCGAGGCGCAGAAAAAGATTTTGGACAAGTCCCGGACCCTGCTCGACAAGGCGCCGCAGGACCTCACGGCGGAAGAGGAAAAAATCCTGGGCGATCTGGCCCGGGAAGAGTCCCGCTGGGCGACCTATTTCGAGGAGAAGCTGACCGACTTCAGCAAACTGCCGCTGCAGGATTTCGCGGACGGCTCCCTGGCCAACGAATACAACGAGACGTTCATGGAGATGAAAAAAGCGGCCAAGTCGCTTTACGAAAAAAAAATCGAGCTGGCCGTCCCGCAGGAACAATCGGGCCTCGAAAATGCCAAGGAGCTGGTGCAGAACCTCGAGAAGTGGCTTTCCGACAAACCCGACAACCTCAAGTGGCTCATGGAAGAGCCGGCCGAGCCCGGCGACATCGCCCTCGCCGAGCTCCCGGCCGAGCTGGAGGACATCGTGGGGGAGCTGCTGGACAAGGAAGAGGAGATGACCGAGGCGGTCGAGGACGTCACCAGCTCCTGGATGGATTCCCCCGACAAGGGCGCTGGCTGGGACGCCATGGACGGCCCCATCTCCAGCATGGCGGCCAAGGGCGTCACCGGCAACCTGTTGCCCAACCAGATGGAGGTGGGCGGACGTTCGGGCGAAGGCCGCTCGGGCCGCAGCAGCGGGCAGATGGCGGAGTCGGCGGCCGAGGGCAAAGGCGGCCGCGAGACGCCAACACGGCTCTCGCCAAGTCCTTTTGAAGCCGGAAGCGTGGACGATTCCTCCAAGGAGAGCCCGGGCGGGGCCACGGGCGGGGGCAAACTTTCCGGTTTCGCGGGAGAGGGCTTGCGGGGTCCGGTCCCGCCCCCGTTGCAGCAGAAAATGGCGCGGCTGGCGGGCCAGCAGGCGCAGATCCGGCAGGCGGCGGAAGCGCTGGCGCTGCGGCTGCGGGCCTGGAACGTGCCGGGCGCGGAGCTGGAAACAGCCGTCGTGCACATGCGCGAGCTGGAGGACTCGGCTTCGAAGGGCTACGGGCCGGGCGTGCGGCAGGCTTTTCACGAAACGCTCGACACTCTGGAGGCGGCCCGGCGCACCGCCGGGGGACCCGGCGCGGTGCGGCGGGAACAAAGCGCCCTGCCCGAGCGGCTGCGCCAGGAGATCGGCAGCGGGTTGCAGGACGGCATTCCGGCGGGCTACGAGGAGATGGCCGGGGCCTATTTCCGCCAACTCGCCGAACCCGGGAAATGAGAATGATGAAAAAATCCTTCGCCCTTCTGCTGGTGGCGGCCTGCTGCCTGCCGGCCCGCGCCGAGGAACTGCTCCCCAACGGCGGCTTCGAAAAGGCCGATGCCGCGAACGCCGCCAAGCCGGCGGGCTGGGACAGGCCGGACGGCCTGGGCGTTCAATGGCTGGCGGAGGCCCGGGGCTCCAACCATCTGATCCGGATGAACACCGCCATTCCGGAAAAGGATTTCGTGGCGAGCTGCAAGGCCGCGGGTCTGGAGAAATGGGTGTTCCCCAATCCGGGCAACGATCCCATGGCGGCCGCCTACGGCCTTTCCTTCCACTCCGATTCCCTTCCCGTGACGACGGGCCAGGCCTACCGCCTGCGCTTCCGGTATCGCGGCGCGGGGGGAGCCAAGGTGTGGGTCCGGGGCTACGGCCTGTTGCGCGGCGAGGAGCGGCGGCGCTACGACACGGTCGTCAATTGCCGCACCCCGGGGACGAACTGGACCGAGTTCAGCCAATGCTTCCACCCCACCCGACGCACCCCCGGCGTCACCAGCCTGCGGATCATGCTCTACGCCTACTGGCCGCCGGGCGTTTACGAGTTCGACGATGTGACCCTCGCCCCCGTGAGCGACGAGGAGTGGGAACGCGACCACCGGGAAAACGAGTGACCGTGCCGGGCGGAGCTTGTTAAAACGCGATGGGCTTGAGCAGCCGCTGCTTGTAAAGCTTGCGGATCATCTGCACATCGAGCGTGTGGCCGGCCTTGTAGGAATAGATTTCGCCGCAGAAGCGGCCGCTGTCGATCAGCGCCACGGCCGCCAGCAGGTCCAGGGCCATGCGGTGCCAGACCGCCTCGAGCGACTTGCCGTTGTGCGGCATCTTCGGCTCGTTGACGTACCCCTTCTTGCCCGCGATCAGGATGTTGTCCTTCGTGTAGCCGATGTTGCGCGTGTCGGCGAAGAGTTTGCCGATCGTCTTCGTGTAAACCATCTGCATCTGCGAGCAGTTCGTCCGCGCCCGCGCGGCGTGGCGGAACAGCCCCGTATTCAGCGCGAGCCGGATGCGCTGCTTGCCGATCGCGGTGGGGAAATCGATCGCGCAGTCGATCTTGAGGGACGGCCGCACGCCCGTGCAGGGGCGGAAGGTCAGGAAGCTGCCGCCGGGTCCCGCCAGGGTAACCGGCTCCGTGACGGTGACGTAGGCCGGGGCGAGCGGCTGCCGGGCGAGGCCGCCGCGTTCCAGGGTTTCCACCAGGTCCATGCTGCCGCGATCGAACAGGGGCGGATCGCCCGAATCCAGGTGAATGATCAGGTCGTCAATCCCCATCCCCGTCTTCAGCGCCACGATGTGCTCGACCATACGCATGTAGTTGCGCGGCGAACCGCTGCATAAAACAATGTTGCGCAGCGTGGTCCACACGGAATGGATGGAGACCTTGATCGGCAGGAAGTCGGGCAGGTCGGTGCGGTCGAACCACCAGCCCTCGCCGGGCGGACCCGGCGCAAAGGTCAGCGTGCGGTTGGCGCGGCGGAAAAAGGTGCCGGGCCCCGTGACGGAAACCTCGCGGGCCAGCGTGGTCTGGGCCGCCGGATCGCCGGGCAGGTCGCCCTCGGTGGATTCGAAATCGACCGGCTGATCGATAAAAGCGTCGTGGGCGCGGAGCACCTCATCCGTGTTGCCGGATAAAATGCGGCCGAGCTGGGGGGAAATCATGGCACGTCCTTGCTGGTTAAAAACGGACGAATCCTATCACGCGCCCACCTGAAAGGCAATCGCGAAGGCCGCCCAACCCAGGGCAAACGCATGAAATACCGAGTGCCAGCCGGGATCGCTTTTGAGGAGCGCCTGAGCCGGGGAACCGTCCAGGGACACGGAAAGCCCCGGCAGACGCAACAGATAGGCAGGATCCCAGCCTGCGTTCTTCTGTTTGTCTTTGATGCCGCGTTTTTTGATGCGTTTGCCCCGCCGCCCAATCATGCTCGACTATCCGGCGGCCATTCCCTATGATAGGCCCATCATGCGGGCACTCTACATCTACACCCACGGCTACCCTTCGGAGGACGGCCACTCCACCGCCTCGCGCTTGGCCTGGCGCCACTTGTACCTTCTCGCACACCGCATGGAAATCGACCTGCTCTGCCTCGTCCCGCTCCGGGAGGCCCACTCTGCCCCGCCTCCGGCCCTCCAGTCGCTCTGCCGCCAAATCATCCCGGTCCCCTCCCCCCCGTCCCGGGCCCTCGGCATCCGGGCCGTTCTGCGCGGCCTGCTCGCCGGAGAGCCCCCCGCCCTGGCCCTCAAACGTCAGCCCGCCGCCGCCGTCTTCATCCGCCAGGCCCTCCAGGATAAAACCCTCACACTGCTCGTGGCCCACTCCACGGATGGCCTCGTGAATATTTCCCCAGCCGCTCTGCGCGAGGCCGCCCGTCCCCTCTGGATCCTGTCGGAGGAAATCCAGTGGACCGCCTGGCGGGGCTACCGGCCCTGGCAATGGCGCGCCATCGGCCCTCAGCAGGCCTTCCAGTCCCTCCTCTGGCCCCGCATGAGGCAATTCGAACGCACGCGCTTCCGCCTCGCCGCCGAGGTGGCCTGCCTGAGTGAACGCGAACAGGCCGCGGTGCGCGCCCTCGACCCCGCCATCCCCACCGCCCTCCTCCCCCTCCCCCTCCTTTCCGAGTTTCCCCATCCCGCACCGGAACCGAACCACGCCCCCCTCCTGCTCTTCACCGGCCACTTCGGCCATCCGCCCAACCGCCTCGCCGCCGTGGAACTCGCCCGCCAGATCCTGCCCCTCGTCCAAAAAGAAGCCCCCGCCGCCCGCCTCCGCCTGGCCGGCCATGGCGCCGGTTCCCTTCGCAAGATTGTGGGCCCCCAACCGGAACTCATCGAGTCCCCCCTGTCCCTCATTCCCCTCTACCGCGAAGCCGCCATTCTGCTCGGCCCCCTGCGCACCGGGGAAGGCGTGCGAGGAAAATTCCTCGAAGCCCTCGCCTGCGGCTGCCCCGTCATCACCACCGCCCTCGGAGCCTCGGGCATCCGCGTCGGCGAGGGGGAGGGCCTGATCCGCGCCGAAACACCCCATATCCTCGCCGAGGCCGCCATCCGGCTCCTGCGCTTTCCGGCGCTGCGCCACCGGCTGGGCTCGGCCGCCGCCAAAACCGTCCGCCGCACCCATTCGCCGGAGGCCTTCGACCGGCCTTTCAATGCCGCTCTCGACCGGCTCCTGACAAACCAAAAAGGCGGCCCGCCATGAAACCCGCCCTGCGTGTCTGCTGGTTCGGAACCTGGCGCGAGGAGTATTCCCGCAACCGCATCCTCCTCAAAGGCCTGCGCCGAAACGGAGTGGAAGTCGTCGAGTGCCACGCCCCGCTGTGGGGCGGCATCGAGGATCGCGTCCACCTCGCCCAGGGCGGCTGGACCGGCCCCCGCTTCTGGCTGCGCGCCGCCCGCGCCTACCTTTCGCTGATCGCCCGGTTTTACTCAACAGGCCCCTGGGATATTCTCATGCTGGGCTACCCCGGCCAGTTTGACGCCTATCTCGCCCGGCTCCTCGCCTGGTCCCGGCGCAAACCGCTGGTGCTCGATGCGTTCATGTCACCCTGGCTCATCGCCTCGGAGCGGGGCCTCACCCGCCGGGCCCCCCGCACCGCCCGCCTGCTCCACGCGCTGGAAAAAGGGGGGCTCCGGCTGCCCGACCGCATCATCCAGGATACGGCGCAATATGCCGCCTGGATGTCGAAGGAATTTGCCCTGCCCGCCGACCGCATCCGGCTCGTGCCAACCGGGGCCGATAGCACCCGCTTTTTCCCGCGGCCCTGCCCGCCCAAGCCGGACGGGACCTTTCTGGTTGTCTACGCCGGCTCGTTCATTCCCAATCATGGCGTGCCCGCCATGATCGGGGCGGCGGAAAAACTGAAGGCCGATCCTTCCATCCGCTTCCTGTTCATCGGGGAGGGCCCCGATCACGCGGCGGCCGTGGCGCACACGCAAAAAAACGGCCTGCACCAGGTGTCATTCGAAGGCTGGATGGAGGGAGACCGGCTGCCCGAACGCCTGGCGCAAGCCGACCTGTGCCTGGGCGCGTTCGGGACCACGCCGCAGTCGCTGATGACCGTGCAGAACAAGATTTACGAGGGCCTCGCCATGGGCCGGCCCGTTCTCACGGGCGACGGGCCCGCCGTGCGCGCCGCTCTCGCCCACGGCGCAGAGGTGTGGCTCTGTCCGCGACAGGATCCCCAGGCTTTGGCCGATGCGATCATGGCCCTGAAAGCCGACCGCGCGCTCCGCGACCGGCTGGCCGCCCGGGGCAACGAACGGTTTTTGGAAATCGGGACAGTGGAGGCCGTGGGCGCCGCCCTGCGCCGGCATCTCGAAGAACTGATCGAGCCCCACCCCTAATTTGAAGGCTACGACGCACAAGGCGCCGGCGTGGGCGCAAGTCACACCGGCTGGACCACACGGCGCCTGGTCCGTCACTGGTTGTGGGCGGCGTGGCAACCGCCACTCCCC
>JAWOJA010000088.1:0-81199 GCA_046484345.1 Kiritimatiellia bacterium | reverse complement strand
GACTCGGCATGAGGCTGATCGGGTCCTTCCTCCTCGCATGCATGATTTCAGCTCCCGCGGTTGCCGAAGAAGTCGGGGCGGCCGACCACGTGACGTTGCAATTAAAGTGGACGCATGCCTTCCAGTTTGCCGGTTACTATGCCGCCCTGGAAAAAGGGTATTACCGGGCCGCCGGTCTGGACGTGAAGATCGTCGAGGCCGGGCCCGGCGTCGACCCGATTAGGAATGTGCTTGAAGGGCGGGCGCAATACGGAGTCGGCACCAGCAGCCTGCTGCTCGAGCGCAAAGCCGGCAAGCCGGTGGTGGCGCTGGCCGTCATTTTCCAGCATTCCCCGTATGTGCTGATTGCCCGGCAGGAAAGCGCCGCTCAGGGCATTCACGATCTCATCGGCAAACGGATCATGCTGGAGCCGCAATCCGAGGAGCTGCTGGCATATCTCCAGGCGGAAGGCATCCCGCTTGAGCGCATCTCCCGCGTCGAGCACAGTTACGATGTGCGGGATTTGATCGAAGGCCGGGTCGATGCGATTGCCGGCTACCTGATCAACCAGCCTTACGAGCTGGATCGCGCCCGATTTCAATATCAGCTCTACACGCCCCGTTCGGCGGGAATTGATTTCTACGGCGACAACCTGTTCACCACGGAGCAGGAGTTGCGCGCCCATCCCGAGCGCGTTAAGGCTTTCCGGGCCGCGAGCCTGCGCGGCTGGCAGTACGCCATGCGGCATCCGGAAGAAATCGTGGACCTGATCCTGGCCCGATATTCCCAGCGGCACACCCGGGACTACCATTTGTTCGAGGCCCGGAAAATGGTTCCGCTGCTGCGCCCGGAGTTGATCGAGATCGGCTACATGTATCCCGGTCGCTGGCGCCATATAGCCAACACATATGCCGAGATTGGCATGATGAAGCCGGACTTCGACCTGAAGGGGTTTCTCTACGATACCAATCCTCCGCCGCCTAACCTTCTCTGGGTGTATGTGTTTTTGGGGCTGGCCGTCTTGGTGCTGGGCCTCGTTTCCGCCGTGGCTTTTTACATCTATCGGATCAACGCGCGTTTGCTTCAAGAGGCGGCCGACCGCAAACAGGCCGAGGAGACATTAAAGAAGAGCGAGGCCCGGTTCCGCAGTTATTTCCACTTGCCCTTGTACGGCATTGCCATCATGTCCCCGGAAAAAGGATGGCTGGAGGTGAATGACCAGCTCTGTTCCATGCTGGGCTATGCCCGGGAGGAAATCGCCCGCAAGACGTGGCCGGAGATGACCCATCCGGACGACCTGGCGGCCGACATCAAGCAATTCAACCGGGTTCTGGCCGGACAGCTTGAACATTACGAGATGGAAAAGCGGTTCATCCGCAAGGACGGGGCGACTGTCTGGACCACGATTTCGGTGGGCTGTGTGAGAAAAGCCGATGGCAGCGTGGATTATATGGTCTGCGTGGTGCACGACAACACGGAGCGCAAACGCACCGAGGCCGAGCTGCAGAAAATGCAGAAGCTCCAGAGCGTCGGCACCCTGGCCGGCGGGATTGCCCACGATTTCAACAACATCCTGCTGGGTTTGTTCGGGAACATCGCCCTGGCCAAAGAGGATCTGCCCAAGGATCATCCCGGTTACGTGTCTCTGGAAGAAGCCGAAAAGGCGATGAACCGGGCCGTCCGCTTGACCAAGCAGTTGTTGACCTTCGCCAAGGGCGGGGAGCCGGTCAAGGAGACCATCAGCCTGGGGGCGCTGGTCGAAGAAGTCGCCCGGTTCGACCTTTCCGGCGGCAATGTGCTTCTCGATTATCGACAGGGCGAAGGCCTGTGGCCGGCCGAAGTGGACAAGGGGCAGATCCAGCAGGTCATCTCCAACCTCACCACCAACGCCCGGCAGGCGATGCCCGAGGGCGGGCGTCTGCATATCACCCTGGAGAATGCGCAGGTTGCGGAGTCGGCCGTCGCCGACCTCGCGGCGGGCAAATATATCAAGGTTACGGTGCGCGATGAGGGGACCGGCATCGAGCAGAAACATCTTGGCCGGATATTCGATCCCTATTTTACCACCAAGCAGACGGGCAGCGGCCTGGGCCTGGCAACGGCCTATTCGATCGTCAAAAAACATGGCGGGCACATCGGCGTGGACTCGGAAGTGGGCAAGGGGACAACCTTCACGCTTTACATGCCGGCTTCGGAGGCCCCGCTACGGGAGGAAACGGCCCCATCGGCCGCGTCGGGGCCATTGCCGGAGCGTGCCCGCCGTGTTTTGGTGATGGATGATGAAGAAGCGGTTCGGAACCTTGTTTCGCGCATGCTTCAGCGCTGCGGATTCACCGCGGCCACGGCTCCCGACGGGCAAAAGGCCATCGAGCTGTATAAGCAGGCCATGGCGGCCGGAACGCCTTTCGCCGCTGTTATTATGGACCTGACCATTCCCGGGGGAATGGGCGGAAAGCAAGCGATCAAGACTCTTCTAGCGATTGATCCACAGGTCAGGGCCATTGTCTCCAGCGGCTACGCCGGCGACCCGGTGATGGCCAGTTTTGCCGACTATGGGTTTAAGGGCATTGTCGCCAAGCCCTATACCCAAAGCGAATTACGCGCCGTTCTGGAACAGGTTTTGCGGTAAACGCGATTGCTCCTTGACCGGCTCAGGGCCGCTGCCGCATCCTGAAGCCTGTGATGAAGTGTATGTTGAAATTCGTTTTGCTTCTTTTCCTCGTCCTGTCGGGCGGCTGCCGGGGTCTGGCCGGACCCGGAGAGGGTCCCCCCCGGGCGTCCGTAACGGTTGTGGAGGCCACGGTGTCGGCGCCCAACGAGGCTGAGCGCCGGGCGTCCACCCGCGCGGCCGACCTGATCGCCCGCCATCTGGCTTCGGCCGGCATCACGGTCCGGCGCGTAACGGACGATGACGTGTTGCGTGACGGCTTGCAGGACCGGGTCGCCATCCTGGCTTATAATCCGGTGCTGCCCCGCGAGGAGCGCGACCGTCTTTCCGCCCATCTCCAGAAGGGCGGCCGCTTGATTGTTTTCTATTCCAGCGATGCGGCCCTTGCCGGACTGCTCGGCTTCAAGCTCGGGTCGCCTCAATCCTCCTCGGCGGGGCAATGGGCGTCGTTCGCTTTTGTCCGCGGGGCCCCCCCTCTGTTGGACGGCCGTCTGGTCCAGACCTCCCGTTTCGTCCGGCCCGTTTATCCCGATTCCCTCTCCGCCCGCCTCATCGGCTGGTGGGAGAATGCGGCTGGGAAAATCCAGGAGATGCCGGCCTGGGCTCTTTCCGGCAAGGGCGCCTGGATGAGTCATATTCTGCAGGAGGGCGACGCCGCCCCGCGGATCCGCCTGCTGGTGGGACTGGCCGGCCACTTTGATCCGGCGGTGCTTCAGGCCGCCGCCCATCGCGCCATGGCGCGCGGCGGAGCCGCGCCGCCCTACGCAACCTCTGCCGCCATGATCGCCGCCCTTCGCGAAAGTGCGGGGCCCTCGGGACGACGCAATATCGCCAGCCTGGAAGCCGAAAAGGCGCGGCTGCCGGTTCTTTACCGAAAGGGTCGGTATGCGGAACTGATTGAGGCTGAAGAGAGGCTGGCCGCTCGCCTGGCCGCCGCCTGCGCCAGCACCGTTCCGGCGGTGGCCGGTGAATTTCACGCGGTTTGGAACGGGTCGGGGTTGGGCCTCTATCCGGGTTCCGGCGGATGGGACCGCACCGCCCGGTTTCTTTCCGACCATGGCATCCATGCCGTTTTCCCGCATGTGGCCTCGGCGGGCGTGGCGCACTATCCGAGCCGTTGGCTGCCGCAATCGGAGGCCGGCCGCGCGGTTGGCGATCCTCTGGACGCGTGTTGCAAGGCGGCGCAACGGCGGGGGCTCGCGGTGCATGCCTGGAAAATCTGCTGGAACCTGGAAGGCGCTCCGGCGGACCTGGTCGAGCGGCACCGCGCCGCCGGCCGGCTGCAGGTCGACAGCGCGGGGAAAACGCTCAATTGGCTCTGCCCCTCCCGGGCCGACAACGTGGATCGCGAACTGGCCATCCTGGAGGAGATTGTCCGGAATTATCCCGTGGACGGCGTGCAGCTCGATTACATCCGGTATCCCGACAAAACCGCCTGCTACTGCCAATCCTGCCGGGCCGGATTCGAAAAGGCCGGTGGCCTGAAAGTTGTCCGGTGGCCGGGGGATGTCCTTAAAGCGCCACTGGCGGAGCGGTATTCCGTTTGGCGAGCGGGGCAGATCACCCGTTTCGTCCGGCTCGCGCAGCAGCGCGTGCGGGAAACGCGACGGGGCGTGACCCTGTCCGCCGCCGTATACGGCTGGTATCCGGGTTGCGTGACAACACTTGGCCAGGATTGGGGCGAGTGGGTCAAGAAGAGCTATGTCGCTTTTGTCTGCCCCATGAATTATTCGGAGGACACCGCCCAGTTTGCGGGCTGGCTGCGCAAGCAGATGAGTCTGACGTCCGCATCGGGACGCATTATCCCGGGGATCGGCGCGACCTCTTCGACCTCGCGGCTGAACGGGTTGCAGGTGCTCGACCAGATCCGGGCGGCGCGCCGCGAGGGAGCCACCGGTTTTATTCTCTACGACCTGAACCGCGCCCTCGAAAGAGATGTGTTGCCTCTGCTTTCGCAAGGCGCCACGCGTCCCTGATGCATGAGATCCTTTCTTGCGAAGAAAGCGGGGACGGGCCATAATGCCGGCGATGGGAAAGGCACAAGGCTCATGGACTGGCACGTGTTGTACGTCAAACCGCGGTGCGAGAAAAAGGTGGCGGAGCATTGCGTCCGCCACCATCTCGATCATTACCTGCCGCTCCGGCGGGAGACCAAGATCTATCAGCGCCGGCGGGTGACGGTGGACAAGCCCGTGTTCCAAGGATACGTCTTTGCCTGTTTCGGCCAGGAGCAACAGCCCGATCTGATGCGCAGCCATGCGGTTTTGAGCGTGCTGAACGTGGATGACCAGGCCCGCTTTCTGCGCGAACTCGAGCAGGTCCGCCTGGCCCTGAACGTCGATCCCACCCTCGGGGTGGAGCGGGTTCTCAAGCCGGGCAAGCGGGTGCGGATCACGTCGGGTCCCTTCATGGGGCTGGAGGGGACGGTCCGGACGGTGCGGGGCACCACGCGGGTTATGCTGGCGGTGGAAATGATCGGCCAGGCGATTGTGGTCAATGCGGAGACGGCGCTGCTCGAACCGATCGATTGATCAGCGCCGGCGGAAGACGGGAGGAACGATGCGTTTTGTCGCAAAATTGTCCCTTATTTTTCTGACCCCGGCCCTGCTGGCGGGGCCCTGGCTTTTTGGCGCCTGGGAATCCTGGTGGTTCTGGCCCCTGGCGGCC
Source organism: Kiritimatiellia bacterium (assembly GCA_046484345.1). Taxonomy (GTDB): domain Bacteria; phylum Verrucomicrobiota; class Kiritimatiellia; order CAIKKV01; family CAIKKV01; genus CAIKKV01. The sequence goes on along the minus strand of JAWOJA010000088.1, from coordinate 75,884 downwards.
CTGCTTTTTGCGGCGGTCACCGCATTCGGGGTTTATATGCTGGACGTCGAACCCCTCTTGACCGGATCCAGCGACCGCCTGTTGCGACGCGACGTGGCGCCGGCCCTGCTGGCCTGCGGCGTCTTTTTAATCTACGGGGCCATCCGCCTGTTCCTGACGCCGGTTTACACCGATGCCGAGCGAAGCGTGCTGTTGTTTTTGCTGCCGGTGTGCGTGGCCGGCATGGCGGGCTTCGCCGCGGGACCTCTTGGTCGCCGGATTCTTTTCGGGCTTCTGGCCGTCAACGGCCTGGCGCTTGGCCTCTACGGGATCATCAACCATCAGTTGACGGGCAGCGAGCGCGTGCTGTGGATGCCGGGCTACATGCAGTACATTGCGGACGACCGTGCCACGGGCTCCTATTACTGCCCCAACCATTATGCCGGCATTCTGGAATTGAGCGCGGCCCTTTCGTTGGGCCTGATGCTGGACCGCGGGCTGCGCGCCTGGGCCCGCCTGTTCGGCGGCGTTCTGCTGGCCGTGTGCCTGGCCGGCGTGGTGGTGAGCCGTTCGCGGGCCGGCGGGGCCTCTCTTCTGGTCATGCTGGCGGCGGCCCCGTTTCTGGGTATGGTCCAGTGGCGGCCGCGCACGCGCCGGATTTTCCAAGCCGGCCTGCTGGCGCTGGTGCTGGCGGGGGCGGCCGCCGTGGCTTGGATGGCACAGGGGTATCGGGAGCGATTTCAGACCTTCCCGTGGGACGACGTGCAAAGAAGCGATCGCGTGCAGATGGTTTCGGGCGCGCTGCGGGCCTGGCAAACGGCCCCCGTTTTCGGCATCGGGCCGGGCATGCACCAGAATTTATGGCCCCATTTTGCGGCAAGCGCGGATGGTGACCGGGAGAAGGCGATATGGCCGACGCATCCCAACATCGGCTGGCATTCGTACGAAGTGCACAGCGATTGGGTGCAGCTTTTGGAGGAGTACGGCATCGTGGGCCTGGTGCTGTTCCTGGTTGCCCTGTTCCTGGTTGTTCGCCTGTTTTGGCGGGGTATTCGCCACGAGGAGGCCGTCTGGCGGATGGCGGACTGGACTCCGCCCGCCCAACCGCGATTTTTCGGGGTCATGGTGGCCGCCCTGCTGGCGGTCCTGGTCATGAGCCTGCACGAGGTGGTGGACTTCAATCTTCAGATGCCCGCCACGGGGTGGGTACTCGGGGCCATCCTGGGACTGGCCGCGGCGGAATCGGCGCGCGCGACGGATCAGTAGGCGCCTTCGGCGAAGAGGATGGTCACGCCGGTGCGGAACAGCAGCGAGAGGTCCAGCGACAGGCTGGCGTTATGCAGGTAGTAGATGTCGAGCGCGCACATCTGCTCGAAGGTCAGGTTGCTGCGGCCCGATACCTGCCAAAGTCCGGTGATGCCGGGTAATCCCTTGTGCCGGCTGCGGTGCCAGGGCTCGGAGTAGTGCTTGAAATCCGCGGCCGGCAGCGGGCGCGGGCCCACCAGGTTCATATCCCCGCGCAGCACGTTGAAAAACTGGGGCAGCTCGTCCAGGCTGAATTTTCGCAGGAAGTGGCCCACGGGAATCACCCGCGGATCGTGCCGGATTTTGAACAGCGCCCGTCCGCCGGTGCCCGCGCCCGCGTCTTGCTCCATGGCCTCCTTGAGCTGTTCGGCGTTGTTGTGCATGGTCCGGAATTTGAACATCCGGAACCGGCGGCCGTCCCAGCCCACCCGGTCCTGGATGAAAAGGACGGCCCCCGGACTGGAGAGCTTGATCAGCAGGGCCACGAGCAGGAACAGGGGGCTGGCCGCGACGATGAGGGCCAGCGAAAGGAGAACGGAGATGATCCGACGGAGCCGTTGGATGGGCGCGAAATCCGATGTGGGTGAAAAATGGAGGAGCGGCTCGCCTTGGAAGGCGTCGCTTTGGATGCCGGCCGCGTGGAGCAGCAGGCTGAGTTCGGAAGATCCAATCTTGACGGTCAGATCTTCCGTATCGGCCATATCGAGCAGTTCCATCAGGGCCGAGAGGCTGAGGCGCGAATCGCAGCAGCAGATGGTGTCGGCTCCGCTTTGCTTGGCCTCCGTGACAATATGGCGGGCGGTGGCGATGGGGGAATCCCCCGGGGAGATGGGGATGCGGTGGACGGGATACAGGCCGTGTGGCTCCTTTTCCCGCAGGAAAAACTCGACGACATCCAGCTGGCCGGGTTCCCCCGCCAGCAGAACCCGGTGGCGGTCCACGCCCCACTTGCTTCTCACGCCGGTCAGCAAAGCGTCCATGATTTTCCGGAAAAGCAGGCTGAAGAGAAAATTCAGGACCATGAGGATGACGAACGTGCTGCGCGGGTGGAATTGATTGCGGCTGAGGTAGAGATAGGAGACGAAGAAGAGCAGCGCGATGAAATCGGCCTTCAGCAGTTTGAAGGCGGTGAAGCGGGTGGTTTGAAGGAAACGGCGGCCGGAATAGAGTCCAAAGAAGGCATTCAGCGTGCATAGCGTGACGCTCAGGAGCAGGAGGATGCGAACGGCGTTTTGCGGATGAAAGTAAAAACTGCCAAAATCAACAATTTCCCCCCCGGGGCTGGTTTCTATCTGGGCGCCCAGGGAACTGAGAATGTTGCCGAGCGGGGTGCTGAAACGGATGAAAAAGGCGGAGAAATAGGCGGCAACCACTGCCAGGATGTCGGCGGTCATATCCAGCAGAAACACCGGAGAGTGCTTTTTCACGGCCTTCATGATGTCATTATGAGTGATTGGCCCGCGCTCGTCAACGTCGCCCAAATCGGAATCAGCTTTTGACAGCGCAGTGTGCGCTTTGATAAGGTTGAATCGCAGATTTAATGATGTGTTTAATCCGGTATGGAATCGTTTAAGTCGAGGTGTCGTGAAAGCATTTGGTTATCAGGGAGGCGAACTGCAGGCGGAAGGCGTGTCGGTTCGTGAATTGGCGGAGCGGTACGGAACCCCCCTCTATATATACAGCCGCACGCATTTTATTTCCCGTTATCGCGCGCTGGCGGAGGCCATGAAGGCCGTTAAGCCGCTGTTGTGCTATTCCGTGAAGGCCAATTCCAACGGGGCCGTGTTGCGCACGTTCGCCGATCTGGGTTCCGGGTTCGACATCGTCTCGGGCGGGGAGCTCTACCGGGTCCGCCATGCGGGCGTGGACCCGTCGCGCGTGGTTTATGCCGGCGTCGGCAAGAGCATGGCGGAGATCGAATACGCCCTGCGCGAAGGCATATTGTTCTTCACCGTCGAATCGGAGCCCGAGGCGGCCATGATTTCCGCGGCCGCCCAGCGGCTGGGCGTGAAGGGGCGCGTCGCCTTCCGGGTCAATCCGGGGGTCGATCCCAAGACCCACACCTATATTTCCACCGGCAAGAAGGAAAACAAGTTCGGCCTCGACCTGGAGCGCGTCCGCACGGCTTACGCGGCGGCCGCCCGGATGCCCAACCTGGAGATCGCGGGCCTGCACATGCACATCGGCTCCCAGATCCTGGGCGCCGAGCCTTTCGCCGAGGCGATGGGCGTGGTGGCGGGTCTGGCGGCCGAGCTGAAAGCCCAGCATCCCACCTTCCGTTACATGGACATCGGCGGTGGAATCGGTATCCAGTACAAGCCCGAGCAGGCGGAGCTGGAGCTGGAAAAATACGCCGCCGCCCTGGTGCCGTGGTTGAAAAAGCTGGACCTGCAGGCCGTGATGGAGCCCGGCCGCACGCTGGTCGGCAACGGCGGCATGCTGGTGGCCCGGGTCGTGGCGGTCAAGGAGAGCTATTTCAAGAAGTTTGTGGTGATTGACGCCGGCATGAACGACCTGATCCGGCCCGCCCTTTACCAGGCCCATCACGAGGTGCTGGCCGTGAAGGAGACGGCCGGCAAGCTGTTCGGTGACCTGGTCGGCCCGATCTGCGAATCGGGCGATTTTCTGGCCGCCGACCGCGAACTGCCGGCCGTGCAGAGCGGCGACCTGGTGGCGGTGATGAGCGCCGGGGCCTACGGGTTCAGTATGTCGTCCACCTACAACAGCCGGCCGCGTGTGGCCGAGGTGATGGTGGAGGGTTCGCGTCAATCTCTCGTGCGCGAGAGGGAAGTCTGGCCCGACCTCGTTCGCGGCGAGCAGCCGTTTGCGCAGCAAGGAGCATGAACATGTTTGAGGGAACGTATACCGCGCTCGTGACGCCTTTCACGAACACCGGCGCCGTGGATTACCGCAAGCTCCAGGAGCTGACGGAACTCCAAGTGGCCGCCGGCGTCGACGGCCTGGTACCCGTGGGCACCACGGGTGAGTCGCCCACGCTCGATTACGACGAGCACAAGAAGGTCATTGAGGTGGTGATTCAGACGGCGGCCGGCCGGGTGAAGGTCATTGCCGGCACGGGCGCCAATGCGACGGGCGAGGCGGTGGAGCTGACGCGTTTCGCGCTCTACGCGGGGGCCGACGGCACGCTCCAGGTGACGCCGTATTACAACAAGCCCAGCCAGACCGGCCTGATCCGCCATTTTTCGGCGGTGGCCGACCTGGGATTGCCCGTGGTTCTTTACAACGTGCCCGGCCGCTCGGCGCGCGAAATCGAGGTCCCCACCATCGCCGAACTGGCGAGGCATCCCAATATCGTGGCGGTCAAGGAGGCCGGCGGCAGCGTGGAGCGGGTCAGCCGCATCCGCGCCGCCTGCGGCATCACGATCATTTCAGGGGATGACAGCCTGACCCTGCCCATGATGGCTTGCGGCGCGGTTGGCGTGATCAGCGTGGCCTCGAACGTGGCCCCGGGCCTCGTGGTCGAGCTGGTGCGCACGGCCCGCGCGAACGACTGGCCGAAGGCGCTGGCGCTGCACGACCGGCTCTTCGCGCTGTTCACGGATCTGTTTCTGGATACGAATCCGATTCCTGTCAAGGCCGCCATGGCCATGGCCGGCCTGATCGAGGAAACCTATCGCCTTCCGCTTTGCGAGATGGCGCCGGCGCCGCGCGCCAAGCTGCGCGCCACCCTGGCGGCCCTCGGCCTGGTGAAGGTGTAAACGGAGAACGGTATATGATCAAGGTGGCGATATTGGGGGCTGCCGGCCGCATGGGCCAGGCGCTGGTGCGCGGCTGTGCGGCTGTGGAAGGCGTGAAGTTGGCCGTTGCTGTTGAAAAGGGGGGCTGCCCCTGGATTGGCCGCGATGCGGGCCAGCCGGCCGGAATCGGCGACACCGGCGTGCTCATTGCCTCCGACCTGCGCGCGGTTCTGGCCGCGGCGGACGTGGCGATCGATTTCACTTTCCACGCCGCCGTTCCGGAAAATGCGGAGCTCTGCGCCGCCCTCGGCAAGCCGGTGATTATTGGAACGACGGGCCTGGACGCGGCCGAGACGGCGCGCGTGACCCAGGCGGCGGCGCGCGTGCCCATTGTCTGGGCCCCCAACTACAGCTTGGGTGTGAATCTGCTTTTTTCCCTGGTCCGGCGCGCGGCGCAGACCCTGGGCCCGGCGTACGATATTGAAATCGTCGAAATGCATCATCATTTCAAGAAGGACGCGCCGAGCGGAACGGCTTTGGGCCTGGCCAAGGCCGCGGCCGCGGGCCGCGGGCAGTCCCTGGACGCGGTGGCCAATTACGGGCGCCACGGGCAGACGGGCGAACGGCCCAGGGGCGAAATCGGCATTCACGCCCTGCGCGGCGGGGATGTGGTGGGCGATCATACGGTTATGTTTGCCGCCGAAGGCGATCGGGTGGAGCTGACCCACAAGGCCTCCGGGCGCGACGGCTTCGCGCATGGCGCCCTGCAGGCCGCGAAGTGGACGGCGGGCCGCAAGGCCGGACTTTACGATATGCAGGACGTGCTGGGTCTGAAATAAAGGACCCCCCTTATGGAAGCGGGCTTGAGTCTGGGCTCCAACCTGGGCGACCGGCTGGAGCAGTTGAGGCAGGCGGTAAGCCGCCTGGCCGCGCTTCCGTGCGTTCGGGTTTTGGCGCGGTCGCGCGTTTATGAAACTGAGCCCGTCGAGGTGCCGGCGGCCTATCGCGGCCTGGCCTTTTTGAATGCCGTGGTGATTGTGGAATGGCCGGGCACGGTGCGGGAACTGCTGGCGGCGGCCAAGGCCCTCGAGCGGGCGGCGGGGCGGGTGCGCGGCGAGCGCAACGGGCCGCGGACGCTGGACGTGGATATCCTGTATGCCGGCGCGGCGCGGCTGGATGAACCCGATTTGATGGTGCCGCATCCCCGGTGGGCGGAGCGGCGCTTTGTGGTGGAGCCGCTCGCGGAGGTGCGGCCGGACCTCGTCCTGCCGGGCAACCGGCAGACCGCGCGCGAGGCGCTGACGGCGCTGCCGGCCGGCGGCGTGCGGGTGTTCGCGGAATCGCTGTGAAGAAAAGGGGAACATATGGCCGAACTCGTCAAATGGAGCGCCGCGAAGATCAAGGCGCAGAAGGGGCGCGAGAAAATCGCGTGCCTGACCGCCTACGATTATTTTACCGCCCGCCTGGTGGATGAGGCCGGCATCCCGCTGGTTCTGGTGGGCGACTCGCTCGGCATGACGATGCTGGGATATGAATCGACCCTGCCCGTGACGCTGGAGCAGATGTTGCATCACGGGGCCGCGGTTTCGCGGGCCGTGAAGTCGGCGCTGGTGGTGGGCGACATGCCGTTCATGTCCTACCAGGTTTCCCGCGAGCAGGCGCTGGAGAATGCCGGCCGCTTTTTGAAAGAGGGCGGCGTGGGGGCCGTGAAGCTGGAAGGCGGCGCGTTGCGCGCGGAGACCATCGCCGCGCTGGTGCGGAACGGCATTCCGGTGCTGGGGCATATCGGGCTGACGCCGCAGAGTCTGCGCGAATTGGGCGGCTACAAGGTGCAGGGCCGGCGGCCGGAGGAGGCCAAGCGGCTGCTGGCGGACGCGCAGGCCCTGGAGCAGGCCGGCGTTTTTGCACTTGTGGTGGAATGTGTGCCGGCGGAATTGGGGGCCGAGCTGACGGCGGCTGTCAAAGTGCCGACCATCGGCATTGGAGCGGGCCCGGCCTGTGATGGGCAGATCCTGGTGTCCCATGACCTGTTCGGCATGACGCCGGCGGAAGCCACCCCGAAATTTGTGAAACGGTATGCCGAAGTGGGCGCCGCCATGCGCGGGGCACTGGCCGCCTACCACGAAGATGTGCGCGCCGGCCGTTTTCCGGCCGATGCGCAGAGTTATTCCTAAGGCGTCATAAGGCCGCGGCCGGCAATCAGGGTTTCAGCCAGCTGGTCAGCCAGGCGACCGTCCGGGGCCAGAGCTTCTGGGTCCAGGCATTTTCGGGGTTGTAGCAATAGCCGTGGCCGGAGCCGGGTGTGGGCAGGAATTCGACTGGCCGGGCGGCCTTGACGAGCGCCGCGGCAAAAAAGACGCTTTGCCCGTAGGGCACCAGGTAATCGGCCGGATCGTGCGCCAGGAACATGGGAGCCGTGTCCCCATCGACGAAATGGATGGGCGAGGCGTCGGTCCAGGCGTCCGCGTTTTCTTCTTTCGTGCCGAGGAACCGCAAGACCGAGGGCTCCAGGTCGGCCATATCGGTCAGAGCGTGGAAATCGTGTATGCCGTGAACGTCCACCACGCATTGCGCGCGGCTGGAGAAACCGCTAAGGGTGGGTTCGCAGTCGGCCCGCGTTTCCCTCGTGCCCAGGCAGGCGACCAGATGGCCGCCGGCCGAGCCGCCGAAGGCGCCGAGGCGCGCGGGATCCAGCTGGAGTTCCTGCGCATGAGCCCGCAGCCAGCGCATGGCGCACTGCACGTCGTCCAACGCGGCGGGATAGCGGGCGACCGCCGAAAGCCGGTAACTCGCGGAGGCGGCCACGAAGCCGTGGCGGGCCAGTTCGTGGATGTGCCAGGTGAACTGGGCGCGGTTGCCGCCGCCCCAGCCGCCGCCGTGGAGGAAGAGCACGCCCGGCCGGGGGCCGGGGGTTCCCTCCGGCAGACAGATGTCCATTTGGAGCGGACTGTCGTTGATCGTGCGGTAGGTGATCGTTTGCATGGGGATTCAGCCGAGCTCCATTTTGGCCAGCAGGGCCTGGATCAGGCGGATGTGGCGGCTCTCTTCGTTTTTCAGATCGTCCAGCAGCCTGCGCACCAATTCGACTTTGCAGTGCAGGGCCATGTTTTCATAGAAATCGTGCGCCTGTTTTTCCCTGGCGAGGGCGGCCCGAAGAATCTGTTCCGGCGTGTGGAGCGTCACAGGATCCATGGTCTATCTCCTTTGCTACGATAGCAGTCTAGAGCTGTTGCAGTTTCAAAGCAAGCCGGCTCTGTTGAATCGCATTTAAGAAATAGGCGGAATCTTAAAAGGCTGTGCGGGCTGCTGATCCTGGCCGCTCACCATCCCGTACCGCGCGCGAGAATCAGCTTGTAACGAACATCCGGCGGCCGCGGGCGGGGGCGAAAACGAGGGTCACGGCGAAGAGCCCCACGCTGACCAGCACGATGGCGGCGCCCGAGGCGATGCCGAGGTAATACGACAGGTACAGGCCGGCGACCCCGGAGACCGCCCCGCAGATGGCGGCCGCGACCATGATGCCCGGCAGCCGGCGGGCCAGCAGGAACCCGGTTGCCGCGGGCGCCACCAGCAGTGCCAGCACGAGCGTCACCCCCACGGTCTGCAGCGAGACGACCGTGGTCACCGCCGTGAGCCCGAGCAGCAGGTAGGTGAGGAAGGCCGCCGGCAGGCGCAGCGTCACGGCGAACGTCTCGTCAAAGGTCACCAGCACCAGCTCCTTGTAGAAGAGCGCCAGGACCAGCAGCACGGCAACGGCGAAGCCAAGGATCAGGCCCAGGTCGCCCGGCCCGACCGCCAGGACGTTGCCGAACAGGATGTGGGTGATGTCCGTGCTCATGCTGCGCTGCGCCGAGAGGATGGCCACGCCGAGCGCGAAGAGGCCGGAAAAGACGATCCCGATGGCGGCGTCCTCCTTGATCCGGGCCCGGCGCTGGACGAAGCCGATGCCGAACGAGGCGGCCAGGGCCGTGGCGAGGGCCCAGAGAAACAAGGAGGTTCTGCCCCCGCCGAGCAGCAGGCCGGCGGCCACCCCGGGCAGGATCGCGTGGGAGAGCGCGTCTCCCAGGAAGGCCATGCCGCGCAGGATCACAAAGGTGCCGATGAGGGCGCACAGCACCCCCACCAGGACGGCCGCGGCCATGCCGCGCAGCATGAAGCCGTATTGAAGGGGTTCGGCGAGCAGGTTGAGAAAATCCACCATGATCAGCCCCCCTCGCAGCAGGAGTCGGTGAAGATAACATGGCCGTCCGCCGTTTGCACCACGTGGAGCCGTCCGCCGTAGGCCGCCTCGAGCCGCGGCGGGGTCAGCACATCGCGGGCCGGACCGGCGGCGATGATCCGGCGGTTCAGCAGCAGCACGCGGTCGAACCGGGTGGCGGCCAGGTGCAGGTCGTGCAGGGCCACCAGCACGGCCACGTTCCTTTTTTTAAGATCGTCGAGAATGGTGAAAATATCCTCCCGCGCCGGCGCGTCCAGCCCCGCGAAGGGCTCGTCCATGAGCATGATGCCGGCCTCCTGCGCCAAAGCGCGGGCGATGAACATCCGCTGCTGCTGGCCGCCGGAGAGCTCGTCGATCCGCCGGCGCGCCAGGTCCGCCAGCCCCACGGTGGCCAGGCAGTCGGACGCGATTTGCCGGTCCTTCCGGCCGGCATGCCGGAACAGGCCGATGCGCCCGATGCGCCCCATCAGGACGGCCTCGAGCACGGTGATCGGGAAATGCCAGTCCACATCGCTGCGCTGGGCGAGGTAGGCGATGCAGGTGTGCAGGGCGGGGTGGCTGCCGCCGACGCGGATGCGGCCGGCGGTCGGGTGCATCAGCCCCGAAATCGCCTTGAAAAGGGTGCTTTTGCCCGCACCGTTGGGGCCGATGACGGCCATGCGCTCGCCGGCCTCGACGCGGAAGGAGACGGCTTCGAGCGCCGGGATCGTGCCATACCGGAGCTCCACGCCCTCCAACTCCAGGTCGGCGGCTTCGGGGTCGTGGGGCGTGTGGGGTTGGCGCAGCACGGCTACTCCTTGAGGGCGTTGATGAAAACCGTCACGTTGTGCCGCATGAAATCGAGATAGGTGGAGGCGGGTCCCCCGGCCGGGCTGAGCGTGCCGTCGTAGAAAAATTCCAGTTTCACGCCGGTGTCGTTCGCCACGCGTTCGGCCAGGGCGGGCGAAACCGTGCGGGTGATGAAAATGGCGGGGATGCCCTGGGCGCGGATCGCGTCCTCCAGAGCGGCGAGATCCCGGGCCGAGGGTTCGGCGGCCGTGCTGAAGCTGGGCACGAGAACGCCCGGGAGGGTGAAGCCGTAGCGGTCGGCGAAATAGCCCAGCACGGCATGATCGGCCACGAGCCGGCGCCTTTCGGGCGGCAGCCGGGCGGTCTGCTCGCGGATCCAGGCGTCGAGCGCCACCAGCTCGTCCCGGTAGGCCGCCGCGCGGGAGGCGTAATCCGCCGCGTGGTCCGGGTCGTAGGCCGTGAGGGAGTCGCGGATGGCATCTGTCCAGGTGGCCACGTGCAGCGGGTTGAACCAGACGTGCGGGTCGCGATCACTGGGGGCATGCTCCTCATGCCCGTCGGCGGGGTGTGAGTCGTGGAGTTCGCGCGCGGAGAGGGTTCCGGAGAGTTCGACGACAGGGGGCCCCTTGGGGAGTCGCGGCAGGAAGGGCTCCAATCCCAGTCCGTTGGCAAAGAGCACGCGGGCCCGGGTCAGGGCGGCCAACTCGGCGGGGGCCGGATTGAAGGCGTGCGGATCCTGCCCCGGGGGCAGCAGGACGGTGAGCCGGATGTCGGGGCCCCCCACGACGCGGACCACATCGCCCACGATGGCCGTGGTTGCGGCCACGTGTAGGGGGCCGGTGTCGGCGGCGCGCTCCGACGGGCCGCAGCCGATCGCCAGGGCGGTGAGCAGGAGGATGAGCGCGGCTTTCATGCGGGGATCATAGGGGAATGGGAACGGAATGAAAAGCACGGAAAGTTTGCAGGCTTTATTCGTTTTCGGTATTATAAAATATTAAAGGAGTTCCCCATGACTATTACAATCTTCTATCGGGTTTGCGGCATGCCGGTCCTCGCGCTGGGCGCTGCGCTCTTTCTTTCCGCCTGCGAATTGGAAATCGGGGATGAGAAGAGCCCGAGCAGTTCGTCCGACTCCAGCACGCCGACGGGCAATACCGGCACCGGAAAGGACACCGGCGGAGCCAACCAGAATCCGGATACCGACGAGCCGACCGACCGGACCGCCGCACCCGGGGTGCCGACGTTGCTCTCGCCCGGCAACAATGAAACGGTTTCCGGGTCGAAGGTCACCCTGGTTTGGACGGACGCCCAGGGCGCCGTGGAGTTCGAGCTGGCGATCCAGGGGCTCGGGTCGGGCGGGTGGCAGGCGGCGGCGAATCCCGTGACCGACGCTTTCGAGTTTTCCTACAGCCTCAACCCGGCCTGGACGCAATACCGCTGGGCGGTGCGAAGCGTCGGGGCCGACGGACAGAAGAGCGGCTTCACCGCTTGGCGTTCTTTCTCGGGGACTCCTTAAAATCCCCGCAGAACCGGGCTTTGCCGTTGCGGAAGGCCTTCGCGCGGCCGGCGCATTCCTCGAAAAAGCGAACATGGCCCGAGTGGAGCCAGTCGTAGCCGCCGGTCACAAAAACGCCCGGCCGGCCGGCACCCGCAGCTGGATCTTGGCAAAAAACGACGCGCAAACGGGCGCGAGCGGGACCGCTTGCATTTGCCCTTTCCCAAGGCTATTATTCCGTTTTATATCTGCAATGAAAGGTTTCCCATGGCCCGACTCTCGACCCGCGAAATTGTGCTTCAAGCCGCCCGGCAGAGCCTGGTGGTTCCAGCCTTCAACATTCCCCACCTGCCCATGATGGAGCCGGTTGTGGAGGCGCTGCGCGATACCCGCTGTTTCGGCCTCATCCAGGTGGCCCGGTTGGAGTGGATGAAGTTCAAGTCCGGCAGCCTCAAGGCCATCCGCGACACCTACGCCGCCTGCAAAGACGAACGTTTCACCCGGCTGCACCTCGACCACGTGCCGGTGATCGACGAGGACAATCTCTCCGTGGACGTCGAGGCCATCCTGGCCGAGGCCATCGCCCTGGGGTACGAGTCGCTTATGATCGACGGTTCGCGCCTGTCGCTGGAAGCCAATATTACCGAGACGGCCAAGGCCGTGCGCATGGCCCATGTGGCCGGCCTGCCCATCGAGGCCGAGCTGGGCGCCGTGCTCGGCCACGAGGCCGGCCCCCTGCCGCCCTACGAGGAGCTGTTTCTTTCCGGCCGCGGGTTCACCGATCCCGCCGAGGCCAGGCGGTTTGTCGCGGAAACCGGCGTCGATTGGCTCTCCGTGGCCGTGGGCAACATTCACGGGGCCATCAGCGGGGCGGCCAAAAGCGAGAAGAAGGTTCAAGCCCGCGTTGCCATTGAGCAGCTTGACCGCATCCGCGCGGCCTGCCCCGGCCTGCCCCTCGTGCTTCACGGCGGCTCCGGCATCCGCCCGGAATCCATTCAGGCGGGCATCCGCCACGGCATCGCGAAAATCAACGTCGGCACCACGCTGCGCCAGGCCTACGAGGCCGGCGTCGCCGTATCGGCCGCGGAGGCGTATCGGCGCACGGCGGAGGCCGCCCGCGCCGTGATCCGCGACGAGTTGCAGATGATGGGATCGGCCGATCGGCTGGGAACCGCTTTAAACGCTTAACAAGATATCCAAGGAGACGGACATGAAGGTTGAAAAGACGACGTTCGCGGTGTTTTTCGGCAATCGCGGGTTTTTCCCCGCTTCGCTACAGGTCGGCGCGCGCGCGGAAATGACCGCCGTGCTCAAGGCCCGCGGCTATAAGGCGCTCATGATGGAGGCCGATGCCACCCGCCACGGCGCGGTGGAAACCCCCGCCGAAGGCGACAAGTATGCCGCCTTCCTGGCCAAAAACAAAGGCAAGTTCGGCGGCGTCATTCTGTGCCTGCCCAACTTTGGCGACGAGACCGGCGCCATTGCCGCGCTGCGCGATTGTGGCGTCCCGATCCTGGTCCAGGCCTATCCGGACGAGCTCGCCAAGATGGCCCCGGCCGTGCGGCGCGACGCGTTCTGCGGCAAGTTTTCCATCATGGACGTGTTCGCGCAATACGGGTTGCCCTTCACCGTGCTGCCTCCGCACACCGCCCACCCCGGCAGCCCGGCCTTTGCCGCCCAGCTTGATTACTTCGACCGGCTGTGCCGCGTGGCCGGCGGACTCAAGCGCTTCACCGTCGGATCGGTCGGGGCCCGCACCACGGCGTTCAAAACCGTGCGGATCGACGAAATCGCCCTGCAGAAACATGGAATTACGATGGAGACCTACGACCTCTCCTCCGTGTTCGCCGCCATGGCGGCGCTCAAGGCGGGCGATTCCGCGCTGAAGGCAAAGGCTAAAACGCTGGGCGCCTACACCTGCTGGAAGGGCGTGCCCGCGCGCGCCGTGGACCAGATCGTGCGGCTTGGCGTGACGCTCGACCGGCTGGTGGAGCAGGACGGGCTCGATTGCCTGGCCGTACGCTGCTGGGTCGAAATGCAGCAGCAACTCGGCATTTCGCCCTGCGTGTTGCTCTCCGAAATGAATGAACGCGGCATTCCGACCGCCTGCGAGGTGGATGTCGGCAACGCGATCATGATGCGCGCGCTGCATCTCGCCACGGGCGGGGCCCCGACCTGCCTCGACTGGAACAACAACTACGGGGACGAGGCCGACAAGTGCATTCTCTTCCACTGCGGGCCGGTTCCCTCCAGCCTGATGATTTCCCGCGGCGAGATCCAGGATCACGCCATCCTCGCCAATGCGGTGGGCAAGGGCAAGGCGTTCGGCTGCAACGTGGGGCGGATCGCCCCGAATCCCATCACCTTCGGCAGCCTGCTCACCCGTGACGGCAAGCTCTGCTGTTACCTCGGCGAGGGCCGCTTCACCGCCGATCCCGTGCCGGCCGACTTTTTCGGCTGCGCCGGGGTCGCGGAAATTCCCGGGCTGCAAGCCAAGCTTCAGACCATCGGCTACCAGGGCCACCGTCACCACGTCAGCGTTGCCGCCGGCCTGGCCGCCGCGCCCATGGGCGAGGCGATGACGAAGTACCTGGGCTACGACGTGACGGCGCTATGAGCCTGCTTGGCGTTGATGTGGGAACAACGGGCTGCAAGGCCTCCGCCTTCTCGGCGGACGGCCGGCCGCTTTCGTCGGTCTATCGGGAATATCCGACCCTGCACCCCGCGCCGGACCGCTCCGAGCTGGACAGTACCACCGTGTGGGAGGCGGTCAAGGCGGTGATCGCCGGCGCGGCGGCCGGCGCGGCCGGCGCGGGCGATCCCGTCTCCGCTCTCAGCTGCAGCTCCATGGGCGAGGCGGTGGTGCCGCTCACCCGCGATCGCCGCATTGCGGGGCGCAGCATCCTGTCCAGCGACACGCGCGGCGGTGAGTTGCTCGGGCCGGTCCGGGGCGCCTACACGGCCGAGCAGTTCTATCGCATCAACGCCAATATCCTGGGCCCCAATTACACCTTGCCCAAGCTGCTGTGGCATCGCGTTCACGAGCCGGAGCTGTTCCAGCGGGCCGACAAGTTTCTGCTGTGGGGCGACGCCGTGGGCTACCTGCTCGGCGGCGAGGCGGTTGCCTGCCACTCGCTGGCCAGCCGCACCCTGCTGTTCGATCTGCGGCGCGGGGACTGGTCCGACGAGCTGCTGCGCGTGGCCGGGCTTTCGCGCGAGAAGCTGGGCCGCTGCGTGCCCGCGGGCACGGTGACCGGCACGGTCTGCGCCGCGCTGGCGCGCGAGCTCGGCCTGCCGGCCGGCACGGCCATCGTGGCCGGCGGGCACGACCAGTGCTGCAACGCGCTCGGCGCCGGCGTCTGCCGGTCCGGTCAGGCGGTTTGCGGGATCGGCTCCTTCGAATGTCTCACCCCCGCCTACGACCGGATCCCCGAGCCGGCGCCCATGCTGGCGCGCGGGCTGAACACCGAGCACCACGTCCTGCCGGGGCTTTACGTCTCCTTCCTGTACAACCAGGGCGGCACGCTGGTGAAATGGTTCCGCGACACCTTTGCGGCGGGCGAGCGGGACGCCGCGGGCGGCCCGATCTACGCGAAGCTCGACGGCGAGCTGCCGGTGGAGCCCACGCGGCTGCTGGCGCTGCCCTATTTTGAAATGACCGGCCCGCCGGATTTCACGGCCGACGCCGCCGGCGCGATTGTCGGGCTTAAAACGGGAACAACGCGCGGCGAGATATTCAAGTGCATCCTCGAGAGCGTGACCTACTATTTCGTCGACAGCCTCGCCGGGTTGCGGGAGCTGGGCGCGGACGCCTCGTCGTTCACGGCGACGGGCGGCGGGGCGAAATCGGACAAGTGGCTCCAGATCAAGGCCGACATTTTTGGCGTGCCCTTCATCCGTCCGGCGATCACCGAGGCCGGCGTGCTCGGGGCGGCGATCCTGGCGGGGCTGGGGACGGGCGTCTATGCGAACGCCGCCGAGGGGGTCGGCCTTTTTGTGCGCCGTGACCGCGTGTTTGAGCCCGATGCCGCGCGGCATGCCGTGTACCGGGAGCGGGCGGCCCTTTACCGGCAACTTTTCCCCGCCTTACAGCCGCTTTTGCGGAAATTGTAAAGAGAGCAAAAGGGCGACCAATTCCGTCAAGATGACCTCGCGGCCGTGCCGCAGCGTTGGTTCCGGTTTGGCAAGGTCGACGCCTTTCTTAAGGCGTAGGGCTTTGTTGTTACAAAATTGTTTCTTTGGACCCGATAGCATGACAAATTTGTTATAATATTTGGTATATTTCACGCTTTTTTGACATAAATGTGCACATTAGAGGGTTTGGCACATTCTCTGCTCTTATATCAGGGAGATAAAAAGGAAGCGTGGACAGTGAAAGCGACCGGCTTATACGATCCTCAGAACGAGCATGACGCCTGCGGTGTCGGGTTTGTTTTAAACTTAAACGGAACCGCCGAGCACGCGATCGTGGAGAAGGGCATTGAGGTTCTCGTGAACCTGCTGCACCGGGGCGCCACGGGGGCGGATGTGCAGACCGGGGACGGCGCGGGGTTGCTGGTGCAGGTGCCGGACGCCTTTTTCCGGAAGGTCACGGCGGCGTTTGATTTCGTCCTTCCGCGGGCCGGCTCCTATGGCGCCGGCATGCTCTTTTTGCCGCAAAATCCCGTGCTTCGACGGAACTGTCGGATGCTCGTTGAAACCGTGGCGGCTGAAACGGGCCTGGAGTGTCTGGGCTGGAGGACCGTGCCGGTGGACCCCGGGGCGGTGGGCGAGACCGCCCGAGCCTGCATGCCCGTGGTGGAGCAGTGTTTTGTGGCGGGCGGAAAACTGTCGGGCGATGCCCTGGAGCGCCGCTTGTATGTCCTGCGCAAGCAGGTGGAAAAACGGGCCGGGCTGGATCCAGAAGGGGCCGACGGTTTCTACGTCGCCAGTCTTTCCTGCAAAACCGTGGTTTATAAGGGGATGATGACCGCCCCCCAGGTGCCCGGCTTTTATCCGGACCTGCGGGACCCTCTCTTTGCCAGCGCCGTGGCGGTGGTGCACCAGCGTTACAGCACCAACACCTTTCCCTCCTGGCCCCTGGCGCAGCCCTTTCGGTTCCTCGCCCACAATGGCGAAATCAACACCCTGCGCGGCAACCGCAACTGGATGAAGTCGCGCGAACGGAACTTGAAATCCGACCTTTTTGGCGCCGATGCGGCCAAGCTGTCGCCGATCCTGGAAGCCTCCACCAGCGATTCGGGCAATCTGGACAACGCGCTCGAGCTGCTGACCCTCGGGGGCCGCTCCCTCGAGCATGCCATGCTGATGCTCATGCCCCAGGCCTGGGGGGTGAAATATCCGATGGGCCCCGACTTGCGGGGCTTTTTCGAATATCACGCCGGCCTGATGGAGCCCTGGGACGGACCTGCGGCCGTGGCCTTCACCGACGGCCGGCTCGTGGGCGCCACGCTTGACCGCAATGGCCTTCGGCCCGCCCGCTACACCGTTACCCGCAATGGTTTTATGGTCTTTGCCTCCGAGGCCGGGGTGTTGGACATCCCCGCCTCCGACGTCGTGGAGAAAGGCGCGCTGCGGCCGGGGCAGATGATCCTGGCCGATCTCGCCACCGGCCGGCTGATGAAGGATTATGAGGTCAAGATGCGCCTGGCCCGGCGCCAGCCGTACCGCCGCTGGGTGGAGGAGAACCGCATCGATATCCACGGTTTCTTCAACGCCGTTGGCGCCGTGACCCCCGATACCGCCAGCCTGCGCGCCCGCCAGCTTCTTTTCGGGTACAGCCGAGAAGATTGCGATCTGATACTCGACGCCATGGCCGCCAAGGCCCAGGAGCCTGTGGGCTCGATGGGCGCCGATCAGCCGCTGGCCGTGTTGTCCGAAAAACCTCAGCTTCTGTACTGGTACTTTAAGCAGCTCTTCGCGCAAGTGACCAACCCGCCCATCGATCCCATCCGCGAGGAGCTGGTCATGTCGCTCATGACCTTCATTGGCAATACCGACCAGATTCTCGAAGAAAAGCCCGCCTACGCCCGGCTGGTCAAACTGAAATACCCGATTCTGTCCAACGAGGACCTGGCCCGCATCCGCGCCCTGAACCTGGACGATTTCCGTAGCGTCACGCTGCCCGCCGGTTTTCCGTTGCCGGCGGGAGGCTCCGAGCTGGAGCAGGCGCTCGAGCGGCTCTGTCGGGACGCCGAAGCCGCCATTCGGGCCGGCGCCCGCATAATTGTCCTCAGCGACCGGGACCTGCCCGCTGACGAGGCGCCTATTCCGGCGTTGCTGGCCGTATCCGCCGTCAACCAGCATCTCGTACGGCAGGGTGTCCGCACCCGCACCAGTCTGCTGATCGAAACCGGCGAGGCCCGCGAGGTCATGCACCTGGCCCTGCTGCTCGGCTACGGCGCCTCGGCGGTTAATCCTTATCTGGCTTACGAATCCGTGGCCGACCTGGCCCTGCGCGGTGTCCTGTCCGCCAAGTTGGACGTGACGACCGCCATCGAAAATTACATCAAGGCCTGCTGCAAGGGGTTGCTCAAGATCATGTCGAAAATGGGCATCTCGACCCTGCGCAGCTACCGCAATGCGCAGGTTTTTGAGATCGTGGGGCTGAACAGCGATGTTTCCGGCCGCTTCTTCACCGGCACCGCTTCCCGCATCGGGGGCATCGGCCTGCCCGAAATAGCGGCTGAGGCGCTCGCGCGCTGGCGCCTTGCGCACCATGAAAAACCCGAACTCCTCCCTGCCGGCGGCCAGTACCGCTACAGGCTGGATGGCGAACGCCACCTCTGGACGCCGGAAACGATTTCCCTGCTCCAGCAGGCGACCCGCACCGCCGACCGGGCTCTTTACAGGAAATATGCCGACCTGATCAACAACCAGGCCGAGCGGTTGAGCACCCTGCGCGGCCTGTTCGTCTTCAAGCCGGGCCCCGCAGTGCCGCTCGAAGAGGTCGAGTCCGCCGATTCCATCGTCAAGCGCTTCGTGACCGGCGCCATGAGCTTCGGCTCGCTCAGTCGCGAAGCGCACGAAACCCTGGCCATTGCCATGAACCGGCTCGGCGGTCGCAGCAACAGCGGGGAAGGCGGCGAGGATCCCGCCCGCTACAAGGTTTTGCCCAACGGCGACAGCCGGTGCAGCGCGGTCAAGCAGGTGGCCAGCGGACGCTTCGGCGTAACGGCGGAATACCTCAACAACGCCCGTGAGCTGCAGATCAAGATCGCCCAGGGCGCGAAGCCCGGCGAGGGCGGGCAGCTCCCGGGGCATAAGGTCGACCGCGAGATCGCCCGCGTCCGCCACGCCACGCCGGGGGTCACCCTGATTTCCCCGCCGCCGCATCATGACATCTATTCGATCGAGGACATTGCCCAGCTGATTTATGACCTGAAGAACGCCAATGACGAGGCGCGTGTTTCGGTGAAGCTGGTTTCCGAGGTCGGTGTCGGGACCGTGGCCGCGGGCGTGGCCAAGGCGAAGGCCGACATGATTCTGATCAGCGGCTACGACGGGGGCACGGGCGCCTCGCCGCTCTCGTCGATCAAGCATGCCGGCGCGCCGTGGGAGCTGGGCCTTTCCGAAACGCAGCAGACCCTCGTGCTGAACGGTCTACGTAGCCGGGTGCGGCTTCAGGCCGACGGCCAGATGAAGACGGGGCGCGACGTGGTGGTGGCCGCCCTGTTGGGGGCCGAGGAGTTCGGCTTCGCCACGGCTCCGCTGGTGGTGTGCGGCTGCGTAATGATGCGCAAGTGCCACAACAACACCTGCCCGGTCGGCGTGGCCACCCAGGATCCGCTCCTGCGCAAGCGGTACAGCGGCAAGCCGGAATATGTCATCGAATTCTTTCGCTTCATTGCCGAAGAGGTGCGCGAATGGATGGCGCAGCTTGGCTTCCGGACGTTTGACGAGATGGTGGGCCGGAGCGACCGGCTGGATACGAATCACGCCGTCACCTTCTGGAAGGCGCGGGGTCTGGATTTCTCCCGCATCTTCCACCAGTCGCCGGCGGGCCCGCGCCGCTGCCTGCAGGCGCAGGATCACGGGCTGGAGCAGTCGCTCGACTATGCCCTGTTGCCGCGCGTGCAATCCGCCATTGCGGGCGGGGCCCCGGTTCGGGTGGACCTGTCGATCCGCAACGTCCATCGCACGGTGGGCGCCGTGATTTCCAGCCGGATTGCCCGGCGTTATGGGCAGGCCGGCCTGGCGCCCGATTCCATCACCCTTGCCTTCACCGGCGCGGCGGGCCAGAGTTTTGGCGCGTTTGCGGCCCGGGGGTTGACCCTGCTGCTCAGCGGCGAGGCGAACGACTATGTGGGCAAGGGGCTCTCGGGCGGGCGGATCGCGATCCGGCCCTATCCGGGCGCCGCCTACGACCCGGCGCACAACGTCATTGCCGGCAACGTGCTGTTGTACGGCGCGACCGACGGGGAAGTTTTCGTCAACGGGCAGGTGGGCGAACGGTTCTGCATCCGCAACAGCGGCGCGACGGCCGTGGTGGAGGGGTGCGGCGACCACGGGTGCGAGTACATGACCGGCGGCCGGGCCGTGGTGCTGGGGCCGACAGGCGTGAACTTTGCGGCCGGCATGAGCGGCGGAATCGCCTATGTCTACGATGAAACGGGCACGTTCGATTCCTGCTGCAACCTGGAAATGGCGGACTTGGATCTGGTGCTGACGGCCGCCGACGAGCGGGAGCTGCGCGCCCTGCTGGCCCGCCATGTCGAGTGTACGGGCAGCCCCAAGGCGGCCGCGCTGCTGGGCGACTGGGATAACGCGCGAATCCGGTTCGTCAAGGTGTTCCCCATGGAATACCGGCGCGTGCTGGGGCAGATGATGCGGGAAGATGAGGCTACAGAGCGCGAAGAGGTTTCGCGGCTGTAGAATTTAGAGATGGGATCAGGAAGAATATGGACCAGCCAATCAATCGCGATCGGGCGTTTTTGGACATTCCGAGACGGGATCCGGGTTACCGGCCCGTGGAGGAACGGGTGCGTGATTTCATGCCTGTGGAAAAGCGGCTTTCGGAAGAGGAGCTGAAACGCCAGGCCGCCCGGTGCATGGAATGCGGCACGCCGTTCTGTCATGGCCATGCCTGTCCGCTGGGGAATCTCATTCCGGAGTTCAACCGGCACGTCCAATACGGCCGCTGGGCGGAGGCGCTGGCCGTCCTCCAGTCCACGAACCCCTTTCCCGAGTTCACGGCGCGGATCTGTCCGGCCCTATGCGAAGGATCCTGCGTGTGCGGCCTGGCGGGTGGTGACCCGGTCGGCATCCGTCAGATCGAGCTGGAGATCATCGAACGCGGGTTTGAATCCGGCCTGATCCAGCCCCGGCCGCCGGCGGCGCGCAACGGGGTCCGGGCGGCCGTGATCGGCTCCGGTCCCGCGGGTCTGGCGGCGGCGGACGCCCTGAATCGCGCCGGTTGCACGGTAACGGTTTACGAGCACGCGCCCCGGGCGGGCGGCATTCTGCGCTACGGCATTCCCGATTTCAAGTTGGCCAAGTCGGTGGTGGACCGCCGGGTGGCCCTGATGGAGGCGGAAGGCGTGCGGTTTGAATGCGGCGTGGAGGTGGGGCGCGACCTCTCCATCCGCTTTCTCGTGGACCGGCATGAGGCGATCATTCTGGCCTGCGGCTCGCGCGAGCCGCGCGATTTGAAGATTCCGGGCCGCGAGCTGGCGGGCATTTATCCGGCGTTGGAGTACCTGACGCGGCAGAACCGCCTGAATGGGGGCGATCCGGTGGAGGGACCCCCGATTTCGGCCAAAGGCCTGGCCGTGGTGGTGATTGGCGGGGGGGACACGGGTTCGGACTGTGTGGGAACGGCGATCCGGCAGGGCGCGGCCTCCGTGTTGCAGCTGGAAATCCTGCCGCAGCCGCCGCCCTGCCGGGCCGCGGGCAACCCCTGGCCGCAGTGGCCGCAGGTGGCGCGCGAATCGAGCAGCCACAAAGAGGGCTGCGTTCGGCGCTGGTGCGTAACCTCCAAGGCTTTTCTGGGCGAAAATGGCCGCGTGAGCGGGCTCCGGGCGGCGGAAGTGGAGTGGCGGGTAGCGGCAGCCGGAACGGCGCCGCAACCGGTGGAGAAGCCCGGCACGGAATTTGGGGTGGATGCCGGGCTGGTGCTATTGGCCCTGGGCTTCACGGGCCCGGTGCGAAACGGCCTGCTCGAGCAGATCCAGGCGGCAGTCGGTCCGCGCGGCGGCCTGGTTCGCGAGGCCGGCGGCGCCATTCCGGGGCGACCGGGCCTTTACGCCGTGGGGGATCTGGCGCTGGGCCCGTCCCTCGTTGTCCGCGCCATTGCGGACGGGATAAAAACGGCGCAACAAGTGATGCGGGATTTTGTTCGGGCGTGACAATAGCCCTTCAAAATGATATAGTTTAGCCTTTCTGGGTCATTGCCAACGGGAGACGTGGTTATGGAATGCGACGAACCGAAGGAGTCCTGCGGCATCTTCGGAATTTACGGAAGGCCGGGGGCGGCCTCGCTGATATACCAAGGCCTGTTTTCCCTCCAGCATCGCGGGCAGGAGGGGGCCGGCATTGTTGTCTCGGACGGCGAAAAGGTGCGTTCGCTCAAAGGCATCGGCCTGCTGAACGACGTGGTGACCAAGGGGTCGCTGGAGCCGCTGACCGGTTCGATCGGCATCGGGCATGTACGCTACTCGACGACCGGCTCCTCGCGGATTCAGAACGTGCAGCCGCTCGTGGCGGAATGCGTGGACGGTCTGTGGGCGGTGGCGCACAACGGCAATCTGGTGAACGCCGCGACCCTGCGCCGGATGTACCAGGAGGCGGGCTCCATTTTTCAGACCAGCACGGACAGCGAGGTGCTGATCCACCTGCTGGCCGATCCGCTGTTCCGCAACCGGCCCAAGCGGGTCTCTCGCGCCCTTGCCGAGCTCAAGGGCGCTTTTTCATTTCTGCTCATGACGCCCAAGTCGGTCATGGCGGCGCGGGATCCCTGGGGTTTCCGTCCGCTGGCCATCGGGCGGCTGGGCGACGCCTGGATCTTCGCCAGCGAAACCTGCGCGATCGCGCAGGTGGGCGGGACCTATTTAAGGGACGTTCAGCCGGGCGAGGTGGTGATCGTGGACGAGACGGGCATGCGGGCCCACGCCTACTGCGAGGCCTGCCCGCGGCGGGCGCAGTGCGTCTTCGAGCTGGTTTACTTCGCGCGGCCCGACAGCATGGTGTTCGGCTGCAGCGTGCACGAGGTGCGGCTGCGGTACGGCCAGCGGCTGGCCATGGAGCACCCGGTCGAGGCGGACGTCGTCATCGCCGTGCCCGACAGCGGCAACTCCGCGGCCCTGGGCTATTCGCGCGGCAGCGGCATTCCCCTCGACTACGGCTTCATCCGCAACCACTATGTCGGCCGCACCTTCATCATGCCCGAGGCCGGCCAGCGCGGCGAGAGCGTGGACCTGAAGCTGGCGGTGCTGACGGAGGTGGTCCGCGGCAAGCGCGTGGTGGTGGTGGACGACTCGATCGTGCGGGGCACCACGGCCAAGCGGCGCGTGGACATGCTCAAAGCGGCCGGGGCGAAGGAGGTGCACATGCGCATCTCGTGCCCGCCGACCGCCAATCCCTGTTTCTTCGGGATCGATTTCCCGACCCGCGAAGAGCTGATCGCGGGCCACAAGTCCGTCGAGGAGATCCGCCGGTTTCTCGGGGCCTCCTCGCTGGGCTATCTCAGCGTCGAGGGTCTGCTGTCGCCGTTCAAGAATCCGTCCGATTTCTGCACGGCCTGTTTCACGGGCGACTATCCGATTCCGTCGGACCCGGCGAGCGGCAAGAAATCGTTGGAGCGGGACTAGGAGGGGGCATGAAGAGCGCGCGGACCAAACACATCTTCGTCACCGGCGGGGTGGTTTCCTCCCTGGGCAAGGGACTCACGGCGGCCTCCCTGGCGCTGCTGCTGTCCCGCCGGGGGTACAAGGTCAAGCTTCAGAAGATGGATCCCTACATCAACGTGGATCCCGGCACCATGTCGCCCTACCAGCACGGCGAGGTGTACGTCACCGAGGACGGGGCGGAGACGGACCTCGACCTGGGCCACTACGAGCGGTTCACGGGCGTGCCCTGTACCCGGGAGAGCAACTACACGACCGGGCGCATCTACAGCGCCGTCATCGCCCGCGAGCGCGAGGGCGGCTATCTCGGCAGGACCGTGCAGGTGATTCCGCACGTGACGGACGAGATCAAGGCCGCGATCCGCTCGGCGGCCACGCCCGACACGGACCTGGTGATCACGGAGATCGGCGGCACGGTGGGCGACATCGAGTCGCATCCCTTCCTGGAGGCCATCCGCCAGTTCCGGCACGACATCGGGCGCGCCAACGCCCTCTTCGTGCACGTCACGCTGGTGCCCTACATCCGGGCGGCCGGCGAGATGAAGACGAAGCCCTCGCAGCAGTCGGTGCAGATCCTGCAGGGCCTCGGCATTGTTCCCGATTTCCTCATCTGCCGCTGCGAGCGGTCGATGCAGAAGGAGCACCGCGACAAGCTGGCGCTGTTCTGCAACGTGGCCGAGGAGTTCGTGATCGAGGAGAAGGACGTGGCGCACTCGATTTACGAGGTGCCGCTCGACCTGGCGCGCCAGGACCTCGATGTCTACGTGCTCGAGGCGCTGAACCTGCACGTCAATCGTCTCGATATTGGGGACTGGCAGAAGATGGTGCAGACGCTCATCGCGCCCCCCGGCGGCGAGGTGGAGATCGCGGTGGTGGGCAAGTACATCACCCTGCGCGACGCCTACAAAAGCATTTACGAGGCGCTCACGCACGGCGGCATCGCCAACGGCGTGAAGGTCGCCGTGCGGATGGTGGAGTCCGAGGAGATCGAGGCCCGCGGCGCGGAGGCCCTGCTGAAGGGCGCGGCCGGCATCCTGGTGCCCGGCGGCTTCGGCGGCCGCGGGGTGGAGGGGAAGATTGCGGCGGTGCGCCACGCCCGCGAAAACCGGATCCCGTTTTTCGGCATCTGCCTGGGCATGCAATGCGCGGTCATGGAGTTCGCCCGCAACGTCTGCGGCCTGGCGGGGGCAAACAGCACGGAATTTGACGAGGCGACCCCGCACCCGGTGATCCACCTGATGGAGAGCCAGAAGACGGTGCGGGCCAAGGGCGGCACCATGCGGCTGGGGGCCTACCCCTGCGCCCTTTCCGAGGGCACGCAGGGCCGGGCGGCCTACGAACGGGCGGCGGTCACGGAGCGCCACCGCCACCGGTATGAATTTAACAACGCCTACCGCGACGCCATGGCGAAGAAGGGGCTCGTGTTCGGGGGCATGTCCCCGGACGGGGAACTCGTGGAGCTGGTCGAGCTGAAGGACCATCCCTGGTTCGTGGCCTGCCAGTTTCATCCCGAGTTCCGCTCCACGCCGCTGGAGGCGCACCCGCTGTTCCGCGGGTTCGTGGCCGCGGCGAAACGCGGCCCGGGGAGTTCGCGGTAGAACGGATCGGCAAGGGGAGAGGGCGACATGCCAAAACGGACGGACATCAAGAAGATCATGCTCATCGGGTCGGGCCCGATTGTCATCGGCCAGGCCTGCGAGTTCGACTATTCGGGCGTGCAGGCGTGCAAGTCGCTGCGCGAGGAGGGCTACGAGCTGGTGCTCGTGAACTCCAATCCCGCCACGATCATGACGGATCCCGAATTCGCGGACCGCACCTACATCGAGCCGCTGACGTTGGAGTTCCTCACCGAGATCATCCGCCGCGAGCGGCCCGACGCGCTGTTGCCCACCGTGGGCGGGCAGACGGCGCTGAACCTCGCGATCGAGCTGGCCGAGGCGGGCGTGCTCGAGCGCTACGGCGTGGAGATGATCGGCGCGCGGCCGGACGTTATCCGCAAGGCCGAGGACCGTGGGCTCTTCAAGGCCGCCATGTCCAAGATCGGACTCGACTCTCCGCGAAGCGCCTCGGCCCACACGATGGAGGAGGCCCGCAAGGTCCGCGACGATTTCGGCGCCTACCCCCTGGTGATCCGCCCCGGCTTCACGCTCGGCGGCACGGGCGGCGGCATTGCGCGCGACGAAAAGGAGTTCGAGCTTATCGCGGCGCGGGGCCTCAGCTACAGCCCCACCTCCGAGGTGCTCATCGAGGAGTCCATCGAGGGCTGGAAGGAATACGAGCTCGAGGTCATGCGCGACAAGCGCGACAACTGCGTGATCGTCTGCTCGATCGAGAACGTGGACCCCATGGGCGTGCACACGGGCGACAGCGTCACCGTGGCCCCGGCGCTGACGCTGACCGACCGCGAGTACCAGAAGATGCGCGACGCGGCCCTGGCGGTCATGCGCGAGATCGGGGTGGACACGGGCGGGTCGAACGTCCAGTTCGCCCTGAATCCGGCCGACGGGCGGATGGTCATCATCGAGATGAACCCCCGCGTGTCGCGCTCCTCGGCCCTGGCCTCCAAGGCGACGGGGTTCCCCATCGCCAAGATCGCGGCCAAGCTGGCCGTGGGCTACACGCTGGACGAATTGCGCAACGACATCACCCGCGAGACGCCGGCCTGTTTCGAGCCGTCGATCGACTACATCGTCACCAAGGTGCCGCGCTTCACGTTCGAGAAGTTCCCGGGCGCGGAGGACCGGCTCGGGACGCAGATGAAGTCCGTCGGCGAAACGATGAGCATCGGCAAGACCTTCAAGCAGTCGTTCCAGAAGGCGCTGCGCTCGCTGGAGACGGGGCGCGCGGGCTTCGGGGCGGACGGCAAGGGCGGCAAGTTCGAGGCGATGGCCGAGGGCGAGCTGGAAGACCTGCTGCGGTTCGGCAACGCGCAGCGCTTTTTTGCGCTGAACGCGGCGTTCCGCCGCGGGTGGGGGCTGGAGCGGGTCCGGGCGCTCACGCGGATGGACCTCTGGTTTCTGCGCGAGTTTGAGGAGCTGGCGGCGTTCGAGGATGCGATTGCGGACGCGGGCACGCTGGCCGGCATGAAAGCCGATCCGGCCTTGTTCCGCCAGGCCAAAGAGTTCGGCTATTCCGACCGCCAGATCGCCTGGCTGCTGAAGAGCACCGAGGACGAGGTGCGCGCGGCGCGCGAGGCGACGGGCCTGGAGCCGGTCTTCGGTATGGTCGACACCTGCGCGGCGGAGTTCACGGCCTTCACGCCCTACTACTACTCCACCTTCACGCCGCCCGAGACGGCGGCCTTTTACGCGGCCCCGGCGGAGCCGGCCGCCAAGGCCGGGCCGGCCAAGCGCGGCAAGATCATGATTCTGGGCGGGGGCCCCAACCGCATCGGCCAGGGCATTGAGTTCGACTACTGCTGCGTGCATGCGGCCTTCGCGCTGCGCGACGCCGGGTTTGAGACGATCATGGTCAACAGCAACCCCGAGACCGTGTCGACGGATTACGACACGAGCGACCGGCTTTACTTCGAGCCGCTGACGCTCGAGGACGTGCTCGCCATCTACCGGCGCGAGCGGTGCACGGGCGTCATCGTCCAGTTCGGCGGGCAGACCCCGCTCAACCTGGCGCGCGGGCTGGAACGCAACGGTGTACCGATTATCGGTACATCGCCCGCCATGATCGACGTGGCCGAGGACCGCAAGCTGTTCGCCGAGATCGTGGAGAAGCTGGGGATCCGCCAGCCGGCCAACGGCATCGCGAAGAATGTCGCCGAGGCCGAGGCGATCGCCGACCGCATCGGCTACCCCGTGCTGGTGCGCCCCTCGTTCGTGCTGGGCGGGCGCGCCATGGTGATCGTGTACGACAAGGGGATGCTGGCGAAGTATGTGCGCGAGGCGGTCGAGGTTTCCGAAAGCCGCCCCGTGCTGATCGACCATTTCCTGGAGGACGCGGTCGAGGTGGACGTGGACTGCCTCTCCGACGGCGAGACGGCCCTGATCGGCGGCATCATGGAGCACGTGGAGCTGGCGGGCATCCATTCGGGCGACAGCGCCTGCACGCTGCCGCCGCCGTCGCTCTCCAAGGATATCCAGGATGTCATCCGCCGCCACACGCTGGATATGGCCCGCGAGCTGAAGGTCTGCGGCCTGATGAACGTGCAGTTCGCCGTGCAGGGCGAGACCGTTTTCGTGCTGGAGGTCAACCCGCGCGCCTCGCGCACGGTCCCGTTCGTCAGCAAGGCCATCGGCGTGCCGCTGGCGAAGCTGGCGGCGCTGTGCATGGCGGGCCACAAGCTCAAGGACCTGGGCTTCACCGCCGAGTTCCGGCCCCGCCACTTTTCGGTCAAGGAGGCGGTGTTCCCCTTCGCGCGTTTCCCGGGCGTGGATGTGGTGCTGACCCCCGAGATGAAGTCGACCGGCGAGGTCATGGGCGTGGACCGGACGAACGGCATGGCGTTCCTGAAGAGCCAGGTGGCGGCGGGCAACCGGATACCGGCGAAGGGCAATGTATTCCTGAGCCTGCGCGACGCCGACAAGAGCGGGCTGTTGCCCTGGGCCACGAAGCTGGTGGAGATGGGTTTTTCGCTTTTCGCCACGGCCGGCACCAGCACCTGGCTGCGCGACCACGGCGTGCGCTGCAACGCCATTTTCAAAATTTCCGAGGGCCGGCCGAACGTGGTCGACCTCATCGAGGAGAAGAACCTCGCCTGGATCGTCAACACGCCGTCCAAGGGGTCGCGGCCGAAGGAGGACGAAACGCGGATGCGGTCGAACGCCGTCATCCGCGGCATTCCCATCACCACCACGCTGGATGGCATGCGCGCGGCGATCCGCGGGCTGGAAAGCCTGCGCCAGCAGAAGGGGATGGAAGTGTGCAGCCTCCAGGAGTTTCACCGCCACAGTCCGAAGCTCACGCTGCCCGGCGCGGGCGGCGCGCGGAAGGGGAAGTCATGAGCCATTGGAATTGGAAAGAACAGCGCGACCGCAAGGCCTTCCTGGCCCTGGCCGACGGCACCGTGCTGCGGGGCTGGTCCGCGGGCGCGCCCGTCGACGCGCTGGGCGAAGCCGTGTTCAACACCGGGCTGAGCGGGTACCAGGAGATCCTGAGCGATCCCTCCTACGCCGGGCAGTTCGTGGTCATGACAAGCACCCAGATCGGGAACACCGGCGTCAACGCGGCCGACATGGAGTCGGCGCGCTTCCACGCTTCGGGCTTCCTTGTGCACGACATGCGCGAGCCGAGCAACTGGCGCTCGGAGCGGTCGCTGGCCGCCGCCCTCATCGAGCAGGGCATCCCCGCGCTGGCGGGGCTCGACACCCGCGCCCTCACCGCGCTGCTGCGCGAAAAGGGAACGCAGAAGGGCTTCTTGTGCGCCACGGGTTCCGTGACGCCCGAAGAGGGCGTGCGGCGGGCCCGCGCGTGGGAGGGGCTGGACGGGCAGGATTACGCGGCGAAAGTCTCGTGCGCAAAGCCCTATGCCTGGGATCCCGACGGGAGCCTGACGGCGAGCTTCGGGCCGGCGGAGACGCCGCGGCCGGCGGACCTGAAGATCGTGGCCTATGACTTCGGGATCAAGTGGAACATTTTGCGCGGCCTGCGCCGCAGCGGCATGGCGGTGACCGTGGTGCCGGCGAAAACGCCGGCCGCCCAGGTGCTCGCGATGAAGCCGGACGGCGTGTTCCTGTCGAACGGCCCGGCCGACCCGGCCGCCCTGACCTACGCCATCGAAGCGGCGAAGGGCCTGGTGGGAAAAACGCCGGTGATGGGCATCTGCCTGGGCCACCAGATTCTGGGCCTGGCCATGGGCGGGCGCACGTTCCGCCTGAAATTCGGCCACCACGGCTGCAACCAGCCGGTGAAGGATTTGCATACCGGCAAGGTGGAGATCACCTCGCAGAACCACAACTACTCGGTCGATCCGGCGACGCTGGACGGGGCGGCGGTGGAAGTGACGCACATCAATTTGAACGACCAGACCGTGGAGGGGCTGCGGCACCGCCGGGCGCCCATGTTCTCGGTGCAGTACCATCCGGAAGCCGGTCCGGGTCCCCATGACGCCTTCTACCTGTTCGAGCGGTTTCGGGAACTGATCCGTCGCGCCTAGCGCGCGGGAGGGCGGCATGAAAAAAAACGAGCATGGCGAGCGGGCGGCCGGCTGCCTGGCGAACGCGCCCAGCACCCTCAAGGAGCTGGAGCTGCTCTACCAGATCAGCTGCCTGCTCGATGAGAGCATGAATTTGCGCGACGTGGTCAATCCCGTCCTCGAGGCGGTCGCGCGGCATGTGGACATGAAGCACGCGACCCTGACCCTGCTGAACCGCAAGACGGGGCAGATCGCGATCGAGGCGGCGCACGGGCTTTCGGTCCAGCAGGCGCGCAAGGGGCGGTACCGGCTTGGCGAGGGCGTCACCGGGCGCGTGGTGCTGACGGGGGAGCCCGCCATAATTCCGCGCACGAGCGAGTCGGGCGAATTTCTCGACCGCACGGGTCGGGGCAAGCGGGCGGAGACCTCGTTCATCTGCGTGCCCATACGCGTGGGCAAGGAAGTGGTCGGCGCTTTGAGCGTGGACGAGGCGGCCAAGCCCGAGGCGGCGCTGCGCGAGGACGAGCGGCTGCTGGAGATCGTGGCGTCCATGATCGCGCAGGCCGTGAAGCTGCGGCAGCAGGCGCAGGAGGAGCGCGAAAAGTTGGAGGCGGAAAACCAGCGCCTGCGTTCGGAGCTGAAGGAGCGGTTTCGGCCGGCCAACATCGTGGGCACCTCGCGCGAGATGCAGCACGTCTACGACCAGATCGCCCAGGTGGCGAAGAGCCAGTCCACGGTATTGATTGTCGGTGAAACGGGCACCGGCAAGGAGCTGGTGGCGCACGCCATCCACTACAACAGCGACCGGGCGGACGGGCCGTTCATCCGCGTGCACTGCGCGGCGCTGCCCGAATCGATCATCGAAAGCGAGCTGTTCGGCCACGAGAAGGGGGCGTTCACCGGGGCGGTGGTGGAGCGCAAGGGGCGGTTCGAGCTGGCGGACGGCGGCACGCTGTTTCTCGACGAGATTTCGGAAATTTCGCAGGCCCTGCAGATCAAGCTGCTGCGCGTGCTGCAGGAGCGGGAGTTCGAGCGGGTGGGCGGGGCGAAGACGATGCGCGTGAACGTGAGGGTGCTGGCGGCCACGAACCGCGACCTCATGCAGCTGGTCAAGGACGGCAAGTTCCGCGAGGACTTGTATTACCGCCTGCATGTGTTCCCGATTTATGTCCCACCCCTGCGCAAGCGGGCGGCCGACGTGGTGCTGCTGGCCGATTTTTTCCTGGAAAAATATTCCCGCGAGACGGGGCGGCATGTGCGCCGGCTTTCGAGCGCGGCGATCGACATGCTGATGAGCTACCACTGGCCGGGCAACGTGCGGGAGCTGGAGAACTGCCTCGAGCGCGCCGTGCTGGTGGCCGAGGGCGACGTGATTTATCCGCACCACCTGCCGCCCACGCTGCAGACGGCGGAGGCCACGGGGAGCCCGGTGCGGGGCGACCTGGAAAGCCTCGTCGCGGCCTACGAGCGCGACCTGATCGCGGACGCGTTGAAGTCGTCCCGCGGCAACATTGCGGCGGCCGCCCGGGCGCTGGGCGCCACGCAACGCATTATCGGGTACAAGGTCAAGCAGTACGGCATCGAGGCGAAGAAGTATTCGGGTTAGGCTCTCCGGCCCGCGGGGTTCCTGAAAGAAAGTGTCTTGGAATGAAAAAAGCAAAACTGATCGGGATGCTTGCGGCGCTGTTGCTGGGTGTTGTCGTGATCCTTCAAAACGCGCAACCCGTGAACACCCGGTTCCTCTTTGTCACGGTCACGATGCCGAATGCCGTCTTGCTGGGGCTGACCTTGCTGATCGGGATTACCATCGGCAGCCTTTGGACCCTGACCGTGGTGGGGCGGCGCCGCTGAGCCGTCCGCTGGGTTACCGTTCCTGGGCGCCCCAGAACAGCATGTCGAACGACACGCGGATCCGCAGTTCGGGTTCCCAGTTTGAGTCGTTCTCGCACATCACTTCCGGATTGATGTGCAGGTAGATCCATTTCTTGTACAGGGGGCGGCGGATGACCGCCCCCAGCCGGTAGCCGTCCACCACGCTTTCATGCTCGTCGCGGCCGGTCACGCTGAAGCGGAACACATAGCCCCGCGCGATGTCCCGGTCGCCCAACACGCGCTCCCAGCGATCCATGAATTCGAGGGCTTCCCGGACTTTGCCCACGCGGAAGACCTGTTCGAATTCCGTGCCTTGGGAGGTTTCGCTGTTTTCGGCGGAGCTGATGGCCTGGATGAACACATGGGGCTTGGTGCTGACCCAGCGGTGGAAGGTGAGGGAGGTTAACGAGCCGTAGCCCTTGTCGGTTTCATAAAAAAACCGCTGACCCGGTCGGATGACCCAGAGGCCGGGATTCCAGTTGTGTCCCCACTGGATCCGGGCGTAGGCCTCGGGAATGGTCCTCAGCCGCACGCCGGTGTCCGTGCTGATGTTGTACTCTTTACGGAAACGGTACAGGCCCAAACGGGTGGTCCGCTCGCCCTCGTCGGGATCGCGTTCGCCGATCGTATCGCGCGCGCGGCTGTGCAGGTAAAGGCGCCAGCGGTGCTCCAGGGCGGGAAGGTCGATATCGGCGTCAAAGTTGGGTTCGAACCGGTAACTCCAATCGTTCCGCTTGGCCCGCAATTCGGCCTGTGTGACAAGCCGGAACCGCGTCTCCGGCTGCCGGGACGGAAAGAGCGTGTTGTTTCGGAACAGATCATCCGCCCGGATGACATGACGCTTCAGGGTGGGCTCCATGTTGGCGTGGATGAAATCGAGCCGTTCCGAAAAACTGTTGAACCGGTCCGGCTTTATCAGCAGGGGGCCGTGCGCGGTTGGGGAGGGGACCCCCCCCTCAAAGGAGATCGTGCGCTCGGACTCCGGCTCCGCGGCTTCCCGTTCAGCGGCGGCTGGCTGCGCGAGAAGGGGCTGGCCCGCCAGCGCCAGCAACGCGGACAGGAGCAGCGCCGACCGTCTGGTTCCGCGCGGGTTAATGGTCGTCCTTCCGGATATCGATCAGGACGAAGCCCAGCAAGAAATCCACGATCTCCACGGGATCGACGCCCGCCTCGGCGCCGGCGGCGAGAACGTGCGCGCCCAGGACGAATTCGGATTTTGAATAGACCGGCTCGTGTGGCAGGGTGTCCGTGGCGTCTACGCCGAAGAGGCACAGCCCTTTTTCCTGTTCCAGTCCCGCGGGGATCGGCCAGCCGGGGGCCTGGCGCGGGCCGGGCAGCCCCGCGTAGGCGGCGTGGTATTCGCCCGAGAAAAAGGTGACCCAGTGGGTGGCGTGGGCGCGGACCGCCAGGCCCGGCCCGATCCGGACGCGCAGGCGCGCGATATCGGCCAGGTCCAGGAGCCGATTGGGCAGGTACCAGAGCGTTCGGTGGAGGAGGGTGCGCGGCGGCGGCTGGGGCTGCGGCTCGGGGGGGCGAACATCGACGGGCGCGGCTATTAGCTGAAAAGGGGACAGCAGGAGGAGAACCCCCAGCCCGATTGCCAGCCTTTTGCTGTAGTGATGTGCGCGCATGAAATGCATCTTACAGCCGCAAGCAAGGATGTTCAAACACAAAATAATCCGTAATCGATGCGGGCGGCCACGCGCAAAAAAGGGACGAGTTAAACGGGGCGGGCGTCAGTCCCGCTGGCGGGACTGGTCCACCGCCTCGGCGATGGTCATCAGGCCGATGAACAGGAAGCCGGCGGTATAGATGGCGAGGAAGGGGCTGACGGTGAACTTGGCAGCCGCGATGTAAACGGCGAGCGTGTGGGCGCAGTAGAGGCCGAGCAGGAGTTCCAGCACGCCGGCCCAGGGCATGCGCATGCGGTAGTGTTTCAGCTCCTTGCCGCCGCCCCGCTTGGGGGTGCGCACGAATTCGCTTTTCTTGCCGATGGCCGCCTCCAGGATGGCCCGCGAATTGGAGAGCGCGAGCCCGACGCCGACGATCATGAGCAGCGGCATCAGCAGGATGCGGCGTTTCCAGCTGGCGGCGGCCTTGAACTGACCCACCGTGTACATCGTGGTGGGCGCCAGGACGGAGAGGACGAGGGGGAAGGAGAGGATGGCGAAGGGGACGGCGCTCATTTTGAAGAGGCTGGTCAGCGTCAGAACGGGCAGGGCGCACACCGCGAGAATCAGCATGAGCGGATGGACCATATAGCCCGTCATGTGCAGGAAGGCCTGGATCTTCTTGAAGCGTGAGACCTTGGCGGCAAGCAGCCGGGGGAATAGTTTAATCACGGTCTGGATCGAGCCCTTGGCCCAGCGGAACTGCTGGCTGCGGAAGGCGTTGATATCTTCGGGAAGTTCCGCCCGAACGACCACGTCGGGCAGGTAAAGCGCCTCCCAGCCTTCGAATTGAACGCGGTAGGAGAGGTCCAGGTCCTCCGTCAGCGTGTCCCACGACCAGCCCCCGCCCGAGACAATGGCCGCCTTGCGCCAGATGCCGGCGGTTCCGTTGAAATTCAGGTAGAGCCCGGAGCCGCTTCGCGCGGGCTGTTCCACGAGGAAATGGCCGTCGATGCCGATGGCCTGCGCCAGGGTCAGCAGTGAACGCTTCCGGTTCAGGTGTCCCCAGCGCGCCTGGGCAAAACCCAGCTTTGCGTTTTTTGTGAAGAAGGGGGCAATCTGCATCAGGAAATCGGGGGGCGGGACGAAATCGGCGTCGAACACGGCCACCAGTTCGCCGCGGGACTGCTGGACGCCGGCGTCGAGCGCGCCCGCCTTGTAGCCCATCCGGTGGGTCCGGCGCAGAACGTGAATGTCGTGGCCCTTGGCGCGCAGTTCCGCGGCGACCCGGTCGATGACCGCGACCGTTTCGTCGTTGGAATCGTCCAGCACTTGAATCTCGTGCCGGCCGGCGGGGTAGCGCATGGCGCAGGCGGCCCGCAGGACGCGTTCCACCACATTGACTTCGTTGTAGACGGCGATTTGGGTGGTGACGACCGGCAGTTCGGCGCCGGCCTGATCCGGCGTCGGATCCGCTTTGCGGGCTTTTTCGGCGCGGAGCCAGCCTTGCCGGGAGAGATAGACCATGACGTAGCAGTTCAGACCGTAGATCATCAGGCCCACATTGGCGGCGCCGTAAACGATCGCCAACAGAGTAAGAGCTGCCACAATCATCGCGTTATTCCCATTTCCGGTAGAGTGATACAATTTCGTCAGGGATATTCTCATCCCCGCAATATAACGTCAATAAGGTTTGTAACGGACAAAAACCGGAAAACCTCGATTATCGGGAAAGAAGAAAGTCGCCGAGGGCGGAGAAGAAAGCGGTTTCGTGCCGCGGATCGAGGGCGGGAAGCGCCTCGGGGGCGGTAGGGGTACGGGTCCAGCGCCCTTCTTCGGCGTGCAGCAGAAGGGCGGCATGGCGGCCGGCCCCGGGCCATTCGTTAATCTTCAAGGCAAACGCGGCGATCAGCCCCGAGGCGAACAGAAGCGTCAGGACGACGTGTCGCCATTTGACCGCCAAGGAAAGGGGCAGAAGCCGATCGAGCATGCCGAGCGTTATCGTCACCGGAAGCGCCAGGGCGGCCAGGTGCCGTAGGCCGGAGAGGCGGACCGGTATGTCGGTGACAAAGGGGTTGCCCGTGACGCGGATGAGCCAGTGGCGCGGGCCGTCCAACCCGAGGAACGCCCGCACAAGAAGAAGCCAAAGAAGAAGGCCGCAGAGACTGGCGGCTGTCCGCAGGGCGGGACTATCGGCCTGGGGGCCGGCCAAGAGAAACGCGATTAAAAGGCCGGCTGGAATCCAGGTTTGGAAATATTGGAATGGGCCGGGCAGCAGCCAGCCGAGGACCACGGCGGCCAGTGCCACCAGGATGGCGGTTAACATGCGAACGTCACGATTGCCGGCCCGGTCGATCCGGGCCAGGCCGAACGACAGCAGGGCGCAGGGGACAGCCACGGCCGCAAACCCGGCATGCCAGGCGAAGGCCAGCAGGAGGCTGGCGCCCATCAGCAGGTGGTGGCTTCGCGCGAAACAGGCGAAGGAGACGAAAAGGAGCAACGTGGCCGCCCCCTCCGGCGCCAGGGAAAGAAAAGCGGCCGAGGGATCGGCGGCCGGGGCCAGGGCGGGTAGGGCGAATTGGAAAGCCGCCGCCATCAGGACGGCGAACAGAACCAGGGTGTCGACCGGGTTGCGGGCGGTGACGGCGATCAGCCAGCCCAGAGCCAGCAGAAAGAGCAGGAAGAAGGAGATATTGACCGGAAAGCTCCAGGAGGCGAGCGGCTGGTCCCCGGTCCGGGCGGAACAAAAGAGGCGGATGAGGCTGTCGGACAGCGGGTAGTTGACGTAGCCATGGAGCCGGTTGCGGATGCGGAGCCGATCGTCCGGATTCAGCCGGGACATCCAGGCCGGCTCGGCCTCCGCGAGCGCCTTTGCCGCGGTCGGGGAGGCGAACAGGCGGGCGGCGCTGTAATAATGCACGGCCTTGTCGGCCAGGGTTCCTCCCGAATAGGCCAGCAGCCACAGGATCAGAAACTGGCAGACGCTTCCGGCGATCAGGCCGAAGGTCAGACTGCGCATGAAGGGGCTTGTTTTCACATTTTCCAGGTGACCCCCAGCACCAGCCGGAGGTCGTAGGACTTGGTGTCATCCGGAGGCCGGCTTTGGTAGCGATATTCAAGAAGGGCGCGGAGCCTCGAAACCGCGGAGATGACCGTTTCGAGCCCCACGTCGGCATTGAGCAGAAAATTGTCGAGCTGGAAGGCATGGGGCAGCACTTCCAGTTTGTGGCTTACCTTGGGACCCTCTACCCACTGGCGCTCGTAGCGCTCGCTTAGGCGGAAGGCCGGGTAGTTGTCGGAGCCGTCGCTGGTCTCCTCGAAAATCCAGGAGAGGCCCGTGTCGACGGTCCATTCCAGGCTTTCGGCCTTGTCCAGGTACCAGCCCATGCCGCCGCCTTGGGTGGATCGGAAGTGCAAGTCGGCGACGGAGTCGCGCTGGAATTTGCCGTCGGCGAACGTGTAGGTCCGGTTGGGGTCCCACGGCCGCCGGGCGTTGCCGAAAATCTCCCAGCGGTTGGCCGTGATGGAGCGAACGGAATCCGCGCGGGACTCCCCGTAGGCGAAGGAGGCGCCGGCGCGGATGGAATCGAAATAGGGCGTGGCGCCCTCGGTTTCAATCTTGGATCCGATTTCGCCATTTTCCGTATTGCCGCGCGCGAGCACGGCGTCCAGGGTGAAGTCGGTCTCGAAGTCCTCCTTGGGCACCGGCGCAACCAACGCGGCGGAGACGGCGCCGGCGAGGCCCAGGAGGGCCAGGAGCGGGCTCAGGCTGCGGGTAACGGATTGAAAGATGGGGGGGCTTGAATTCATGAATGAGGGGTGCGTCCGTCCACGTGCAAGAGCTTGAATGATACCTCAAAACGACCCGCCCGGGCAAGTCACCATTTCGGATTTCCCGCGCGCCTGCAAGGATGCAGGATTATCTAATTCTTACTTGGGCTCGCGCAAAAACGGCATCACGGGCTCTTCAGTGGTTTTCCGTACACGCCCAGCTGTTTCAAAATTTCATCCGCCACCCAAATGGAACTCGATACCGCCAGAATCAGAAGCCAGTCCATGCCCGACAGCGTGGTGGTGTTGAAAAGCCTCTGTCCGAACGGTGTGTATAAGACGGCAAGCTGCAGCAGAATGGCCGCCCCCACGCCCAGCAGCAGCGGGCGGTTGCTGAACACGCCGATGGAGAAAACGGACTGGAAGGTGGAACGCGCGTTGAAGGCCTGGAACCACTGGAAAGCCGCCATCGCGGTAAAGGCAACGGTTCGGGCATAATTCAGTTCGCCGTGCTGTCGCGCATACCCGAACAGGCCCAGCGTGCCGATGGCCATGAGCGGCATCAGCAGCGCCATGCGCAGCGCCGCCTTGCGGTCCACGATAAACGCTTTGGGATCCCGCGGCGGATGCCGGAGGACATCCGAGTGCAGGGGCTCGACGCCGAGCGGCACCGTGCAGGCGCCATCCGTCACCAGATTGATCCAGAGG
Source organism: Kiritimatiellia bacterium (assembly GCA_046484345.1). Classification (GTDB taxonomy): domain Bacteria; phylum Verrucomicrobiota; class Kiritimatiellia; order CAIKKV01; family CAIKKV01; genus CAIKKV01. The sequence goes on along the minus strand of JAWOJA010000088.1, from coordinate 38,510 downwards.
ACCATGACGGCCGTCAGGGGCAAATCCATGCCGATAATCAGCGCCCCGACCAGCGTGAGGATTTCCCCCAGGTTGGTTGTCAGAAGGAAGTAAACCACGCGGCGCAGGTTGTTGTAAATGACCCGGCCCTCTTCCACGGCGTGAACGATGGTGGCGAAGTTGTCGTCGGTCAGCACCATATCGGCGGCCTCCTTGGCAACCTCGGTGCCGGCCCGGCCCATGGCGATGCCGATGTCCGCGCCTTTTAGCGCGGGGGCATCGTTCACGCCATCGCCGGTCATGGCGACGATGTGCCCCTGTTCCTTGAGCGCCTCCATGAGCTTGAGTTTGTGCGCGGGGGAGACGCGCGCGAAAACGCCGCCGGCCAATGCCGCCCTGGCCAGGTCGGGTTTCTCCATTTTTTCGATATCCGCTCCCGTCAGGGCCGGCCCGTCTTTGGTGATCCCCACTTGCCGGGCAATGGCCAGCGCGGTGAGGGCGTGGTCGCCTGTGATCATGATCGGATGGATTCCCGCGCTCTTGGCATCGCTTACCGCCTGAGCGCTTTCCTTGCGCGGCGGATCAAGCATTCCCCAGAGTCCGGCCAGCGTGAGGCCGCTTTCCACATCGGTTTTTTCCAGCCGGGCCTGATCCGGCGGCAGTTCCCGGTATGCCCCGGCCATGACCCGCAGCGCCTGGGTCGCGTAGCGTTCGCCGATTTCGTTGATTTCCCGGCGAAGCCCGTCGTTCAAGGGCTCCGGCTTGCCGTCCATCAGCACATGGGAGCAGAATCCAATAATCCGCTCCGGCGCGCCCTTCACGAAGGCGAGACGCCCGTCGCCGTTCGGATCCGGATGAAGCGTAGCATTGTATTTGGCATCGCTGGAAAACGGGATCTCGGCGAAACGCGCATTCTCATGTCGAAGCGCTTCGATGTCCATGCCGGCTTTGATGGCCACGGCCAGCAGCGCGCCTTCGCTGGGATTGCCATCGACCCTCCACTGACCGTCTTCTTCCTTCAGCTCGGCATGGTTCGACAACACGCCGATCCGCAGAAGCCGTTCAAGAGCCAGGGGACGTTCTCCAACCGCTTCGCCGCCTTCCTGCCGCAATTCTCCTTCGGGCCGATAGCCATCGCCGCTGATCTCAAACGAGCGCCCGCCCGCCCAGAGCTTGCGCGCCGTCATCTGATTTTCGGTGATCGTACCGGTTTTGTCGGAGCAAATGACGGTCGTGGAGCCGAGCGTCTCCACAGCCGACATACGCCGGACGATTGCATTTCGCCGGGACATGCGCCGCACACCGAGAGCCAAGGTCACGCTGATGACGGCGGGCAACCCTTCGGGAATCGCCGAGACGGCCACCGCCACGGAATACATCAGCATCCCCATCCATTCATGACCCCGCAGCAGGCCCAGTCCGAACACTACCGCCGCCAGCATAATACCGCCGGCGCCCAAAACCAGGCCGAGTTTATGCATGCGCTTTTGCAGCGGCGTATTTTCCCGGACGGTTGCGCGGACTTCTCCGGCAATCTTTCCCATGGCGGTGCGCATTCCGGTCTCGACAACGAACGCGCGGCCGCGGCCTCCGGTGATATTGGTGGACATCCACACCATGTTATGCCGATCCGCCAGCGGCGTCTCTTCCGCCGCGTTTTGCGGCTGCTTGGTGACGGCTTGGGATTCTCCGGTCAAGGCGGATTCATCCACGTGCAAATTGTCCCCCGAGAGCAGGCGGGCATCGGCGGCCACCCGATCCCCTGTTTCAAGGACCAGCACATCGCCGGGCACCACCCGGGATGCGTCGATTTGCAGCGGCTTGCCGTTTCTCAAAACGCGGGTGTGATGCGCGGACATTTCGCGCAGGGCATTCAGCGCGCCCTCGGCCCGCCACTCCTGGAAAAATCCCAGCAGCGTGTTCAGGATGACGACGCCGATGATTACCCCCGCATCCACACGATGGCCAATCACAAAGGAGAGCACCGCCGCACCGATCAGCAGATAGATCAACGGGTTGTGCACCTGCCGTGCCAGCAGGCGCAACGGACCGGCGCCTTCCCCGGCTTCCAGCGAATTCGGTCCAGCTTTTTCCAGCCGCTGTTTGGCCTGCGCCTCGTCCAGACCACGATCGCCGGAGTCCAGACGCTCAAAGACCGCCTTTACATCCAAGGCGTGCCACGGTGTGGAATGTTGTTCCTTTTTCATGCGCTCAGCCTTTCTGTGAAAGGGCCGCTCACAGTTTTACAAAAGAGCGCCTTTCTCCTATGGGCTATAACCCTGCCGTGCCGGTCACTCAGTCGCGAATCGTGAAGTAAAAGGTCGCCCCTTTGCCAGGCTCCGATTCCACCCATATCCGCCCCCCGTACCGCTCGACGATTTTCTTGCAGATGGCAAGGCCGATGCCGGTGCCTTCGTACTGCTCGCGAGTGTGCAGCCGCTGGAATACCGAGAAGATGCGATCCGAAAAGGCGGGGTCGATGCCGATGCCGTTGTCCTTGACGGAGAATTCCCAATGGTTGTCTTTTCGATCAACGCCGACATGGATTTTGCACGGTCGGCCGGCCGCACGGAATTTGACCGAATTGGCGATAAGGTTCTGGAGAAGCTGCGACAGCAAGGTCGGGTCGCCAGGGACATCGGGCATTGTATCATGGGTGACCGTGGCTTGTGCGTTCTGAATAGCCGCCCTAAGATTGGCTGTTGCGCTAACAATGGCCTGCCCGGTGTCCACATTCCGAACAGCCTTGCCCTTGCGTTCGACTCTGGCGTACTCGATCAGGTCACGGATCAGGTTGGACATACGCCCCGCTCCCTCGATGGAAAAGTCGATGTATTCCATGGCCTTGTCATCGAGCCGGTCGCGGTAGCGTTCATGGAGCAATGACAGGAAACCACTGATCGTTCGCAACGGTTCGCGGAGGTCGTGGCTGACGATGCGCGCGAACTGCTGAAGGTCATCATTCGAGCGGGACAGGTCGTTCGCGGCCTGCGCGAGGCATTCATTCGCCTGACGCAAGGACTCCTCGGCCTTCTTGCGACCGGTAATGTCTTCCGTAAAGATGACGATGCCCGCGATTTCCCCGCCCGCCTCACGCCACGGCCGGATTTCCCAGCGCAACCATTGCGTGCTGCCGTCGGCTCGCCGGAAGGAATCCTCTTCCATCCGCAGCACTTCTCCAGCCAGCGCGCGACGGTGAAGTTCGCGCCAGCGATCCGGGAGCTCCGAGAACACGTCGTAGATCGACTGCCCTATGATGACGCGATCTTTCAGCCCATAGTCGTGGATCCAGCGGCGGCTTGCGCTCAGGTGGCGCATCTGCCGGTCGAACATGGCCAGCGATGCCGGGGCATGTTCGATGAACAGGCGCAGCCGGTGCTCGCTCTCGCGCAAGGCCGCTTCAACCTTCTTGCGCGCGGCGATGTCGCGGTTCAGGTTGAGGTTCAGGTCTTTAAGTTCGGCATTCAGTCCGAGTATCCGTTCTTTGCTCTGTTTCAGGTTCCGGTAAAGGATGGTCTGGGGTTTAGTCAGGACGGTATCCACGAACCCAAGGTAGATGAAGCAGAATGCCGCGATCTGGAACAGGTGGCCTATCGCGTTCGTGATTCCGAAGGGATCGGCATACAGGGTGAACGCCAGCCCGGTGGCGATGAAAAGGACAAGAGAAAGCGCGATGACCCTGAGCACCCCGGTTTCGAAAGCCCCCCGATTCCGGATCAGCAACCCCAGCCCCCCCAGGAGCATGAGGCAGACGGCGTAGTCGCTGTAAACCTTGAACGTCGTTAGCCCCTTGCCTTCGATGAATGTCTTCGGGAAGACGCCCCAGACGAGGATGGAAAGCAACACCACCGCCACCGCCAATAGGTAAACCGCGAGCACCGGGAAAACGTTTAATTTCCGCTTGATGAAGAGCGGTGCCAGCAGGAATGAAACTCCCAATACATACCGGTTGGCGATATAGAATGAAGGCCCAAGGTTCCCGTACTGGGGGAAAACGCCCATTCCCTTGTTGCCGATCAGGTGCATGAAGTCCAGCCCGGCGAAGGCAAGGAATCCCATGGCGACAAGCAAGTAGTAGTGGTTGTCCAGGTGCCGCCGTCCGTTCCAGACAACGAGGAAAACGCTGCCGGCGATGAAGACGGCGGCCATATCGGAGATGCAATGAAACAGCGGGTAGTTGACCCGGCTGACAAGGAAAAGGAGCACGGCCAGCGCGAGCCCCACTGGCATCCAAATTGAACCGTGCGGAAGGGCGGGTCGTCTGGCTACCCGCATCCGTAACTCCTCAAGGATTGCATTCATTCTCGTGATCCTTGCTTAAACTTTTACCATCATCTTTTTTATGCGATAAAAAATTTATAATGTCATATATCGGGGAGCCCCTCAAGCAGAAATGGGCCAGGCCCACCCTGCGGCCAGGGGCTTTTGGCTTGTCCGGGCTCAAGGGGTCAGTCCTCGCTCAAGGGGTCAGTCCTAATAATAGAGAATAGCTTGCGAAGAGCGTGGGCGGATGGTAATTTTTAAGAATCATGGCTCGACCACTGCGCATTCAATACGAAGGTGCGATCTATCATGTGACCGTTCGGGGAAACGGCAGGAAGACGATATTTAGGACGGACAAGGATCGTCGGGCGCTATGTCGCCGCCTGGAGGAGAGCGTCGCCAGTTATGGCGTAAGGATCTACCTCTACTGCCTGATGGATAACCATTTCCACTTGGTCGTGGATACTCCACGCGGGAATTTGACCCGATTCATGCAGTCCATCCTGACTAGCTACACGATCGGGTATAACCTGCGCAACCGCCATTGCGGGCATGTGACGCAGGGCCGCTATGGGGCCCGACTGGTGGCGGGGAATGACTACCTGCTCAAGCTGAGCCGATACGTTCACCTGAATCCAGTTCAAGTGAAGAGTTGGAATACCCGCCCTTTGGCGGAACGGACGGCGGCTTTACGCGAGCATCGATGGAGCAGTTACCGGGCCTACATTGGCGCTGATCCGCCCGAGGCGTGGGTCAGCTACAGGCCATTGAAAAGGCTGATTGCGGGAGAAGGTCCGGATGCCGACCGCGAGTATGAACGTTATGTGGAAGCGGGACTGGTTCGGCCGGACGACGAGTTCCTGGATGAAATGATGCGTTCGCCGCGGAGTATCGGTGCTGAAGAATATCGGGAATGGGTCGAGGAACAGCATCGGGCGCTAATGAAAAGTCACGAGAGGGGCGAGGATGTGTCATTCCGACCGGCGGAAGCCTGGATGTCCCCGGAACACGTGTTGGAAGCCGTTGCCGCACGGTGGCGGATCGGTTTGCCCGACTTGTCGCTACGAAGGCGTGGCTGCCCGTCAAAGGGAGTGGCGGCGTGGCTGCTCGAAAAGCATGCGGGGTTGACTCGCCGTGCCATTGGGCCCTTGCTGGGGATCGAGAGCGGGACGGGCGTGGGATATCAGATTCGCCAGGCGATGGATCGCATAAAATACGATCCGCACCTTGCGCGCCGCGTAGAGAAAATTGAGCGAGTCCTAGAGAAGATGAAATAGCCGCTATTCTCTAAGTGACCCCTATGGCCAGAAGGCGGCTGGTGGGCTTGTTCGGGCTTGGTACCAGCCGGGGCCAGCGGGATGAGGACTCGCTGTGCATGGGAGAATCTCCCTTGAGCCCCGAAGGATCGCGCAATAACAGCCATCTTTTTGCTTTCGCCTTCGGCAGCGGTTCCTGTTATATTGTCCCCGTGCCAATAAACGTGCTTGAAAAGAACGATCATGGTTAATCGTACCCTCATTCGAAAATATGCCAGAACGCTGGGCCGGGAGTTCCGTCCGCAGCGCGTGGTCCTTTTCGGCTCCTATGCCCGCGGCAAGGCCACGGAAGATAGCGATGTCGATATTCTGGTCATCATGGACCACGACAAGCCTCGGAACGTGGACCAGGCCATTGCCATCCGCCTGACAGCGGACACTCCCTTTCCCATGGATTTGCTGGTCAAGCGGCCGGCGGAAGTGGCCGAACGCTTGGCTATGAACGACACCTTTATCCGGAGCATCCTGGAAGACGGCGAGGTGCTCTATGAGTAAGCCCGTGGACGAATGGGTGGAAAAGGCAGAGGAAGATTTTCAGGTGGCCCTGTCACTGGGGCGGGTCCGTCGTTATTCCGCCCATAACGCCGTATGCTTTCATGCGCAGCAATGCGTCGAGAAATACCTGAAAGCTATTCTTGAAAAGCATGAATCCGTTGTCCATAAGATCCACGCCTTGCCCGTCTTGCTGGACCAATGTGTCGTCGCCTATCCTTCTCTAATATCTTTGCGACCGGACATGGTGCGGTTATCCGTCTATGCAGTTGAGTTCCGTTACCCTGGAGAATCGGCAACAAACGGGGACGCCAAAATCGCCATTTCCATCATGAAACTAGCACGCGCGCACTTGCGAGCGATCTTAGGTCTTGTGCTTTGAGAGGCAGGAGATGGCGGAGGCAGGACCCCGGTTCTGATTTCGATTTCCGGTTCTTCTCTTGGGAGGGACGGGTGCCACCCCGTCCACACAGCATCTTGGCAGGGGTGGCGCCGCCTTCTCGCAGGTTGCGATAGTCGATCAGTTGTGGCTCGGGCGTCAGGGCATCGCCGCAGCCAATATCGATCTGGATGGCCACCCGCCTACTCTACCCTTGACCTCTATTAGCGCCTTGGCTCGGGCGTAGCCGCACGGCACTGCAGTCGTGACTACGTGTTCCTCTGATGGTAATGCGTGTGAAGAAGGTGATGGGATTTTTCGCCCAGCGGCTTCTTCAGGAATTCCTCGTAGAGCTTCATGACGTCGGGGTTCTGGTGCGACTTGCGGATCGGCTTGCCCTCATCCTCGGCGTAGATGGCCGCGATTCGTTTCAGCCGCACGGCATCATCAGTATACCGGGGCTGGCCGCCCCCGCCAATGCAACCGCCGGGACAGGTCATGATCTCAATGAAGTGATAGGTCGCCCCGCTCTTGATGAGATTCAACAACTTGCGGGCGTTCCCCAGACCGTGCGCCACCGCCACCTTCAAAACCGCGCCTTCCAGGAAGGACCACGCCGGCAGACAGCCGGTGACCGGCAGCGAGGCCTCCTTGATTCCCTCCAGGCCCGCGATGGCGCCGACATGCAGGTTGTCCGACGGAAGCTCGCGGCCGGTGACGATTTCATAGGCCGTGCGCAGCGCCGCCTCCATCACCCCGCCCGTGTTGGCAAAGATGTCGGCCGCGCCCGAGGAGAGCCCCAGCGGGGCGTCCATCGCCTCATCCGGCAGGGTGGTGAAATCGAGGCCCGCCTCCCGGATCATCCGGGCCAGTTCCCGCGTGGTCATCACGTAATCCACGTCCCGCACGCCGCTGGCGTTCATTTCCGGCCGCTGGGCCTCGAACTTTTTCGCCGTGCAGGGCATGACCGACACGACCACGATATCGTCGGCCTTGCGCCCCAGCTTCTGGGCGTAATAGGTTTTCGCCACCGCCCCGAACATCTGCTGGGGCGACTTGCAGGTGGAGATGTTGGGCAGAAATTCGGGAAAATAGTATTCCGCGAACTTGATCCAGCCCGGCGAGCAGCTCGTGAAGAGCGGCAGCGCCGCATTGCCCTTGTCGACCAGCACGTTTTTGAGACGGGTCAGCAGCTCGGTGCCTTCCTCGAGGATGGTCAGATCGGCCGTGAAGTTGGTGTCGAACACCCCGTCGAAGCCGATCCGGCGCAGGGCGGCGGCCATTTTACCGGTCACCCGCGTGCCGGCCGGATAGCCGAATTCCTCGCCCAGCGCCGCCCGGATGGCGGGCGCGGTCTGCACCAGCACGGTCTTGGCGGGATCCTCCAAAGCCTTCCAGATTTCCGGAATGGCGCTTTTCTCCGAGATGGCCCCCACGGGGCAGACGGCGGCGCACTGGCCGCACTGCACGCAGGCCACGCCTTCGAGATCGCGCGTGAAAGCCGGCCCGATCATCGTCTTGAAGCCGCGCCCCTGCGGGAACAGCGCGCCCACGCCCTGCACCTCCGCGCAGACCGTGACGCAGCGGCGGCATTTGACGCATTTGGCGTTGTCGCGCACCAGGGCGGGAGTCGATTCATCCCGGTGGGGCGCGGTTTTTTCTCCTTCAAAAGGCAGGCGGGCGACCCCCAATTCGTCCGCCAAAGCGCGTAATTCACAGCTGCGGTTGCGGTCGCAGGTCGGGCAGTAGCCATCGTGCTCGGAGAGCAACAGCTCCACCACCTTGCGCCGGGCCGCGCGGGCCCGCGGGCTGTGTGTCAGGACCACCATGTTTTCGGTCACGGGCGTGGAGCAGGCCGCCGCCAGGGTGCGGGCGCCCTCGACCTCCACCAGGCAGACCCGGCAGGCGCCGATTGGTTCACGATGCTCCATATGGCAGAGAGTTGGTATGGAGATGCCGGCCCCGCGGGCGGCCGCCAGGATTGAGCTGCCTTCCGGAACGCTCAGTTTGCGCGCGTTGATCATGAGTGTCAGCATGGCCGGTTCTCCCCATCTACGCTCGGGCAGGGTTGTTTTCCATAATCGCAACGCAGGCACCGCCGGGCCTGGCGGACGGCCGTGCTTTCGCTCCAGGGCTGTTCCACCTCGGTAAAGTTGTGGCGCCGCCGTTCGAGTCCGATCGTGTGCAGTTTTTCGCGCGGATCCGCGGTGGGGTCCGCCTCGGGATTGAAGCCGACCGACACTTCCGTGTAATCGCGCCAGAAGGCGTGCGAGGCGCCGGAGAGGGCCGCATCCATGGCCACGGCCGCGCGTTCGCCGGCGCCGATGGCCTCGGCCACCGAAGAGGGGCCCGCGGCGGCGTCTCCGCCCGCATAGAGCCACGGCACCGAGGTCCGGCCCGTGCGCGGATCGGCCTTGATCCAGCCGCGTTCGGTCAGCTCCACCTCCAGCGGCTTGAAGAGCGCCTTCGCGTTGAGCGTCTGGCCGATGGCAAGGATGACCTGGTCGGCGGGTATGATTTCCGTGGCCTCGGGGCCATCGGCCTCGGGCCGGCGCCGGCCCGAGCGGTCGAATTCGCCGAGCTTCATGGAGCGGCAGCGGACGCCGGTTACCCGGCCGGCCTCGACCACGCAGGCCTCGGGATTCGTCAGCGTGCGCAGCGCGACACCTTCCTGAAGGGCCTCCTCGATCTCCTCCGCGTAGGCCGGCATCTCCTCCCGTGTGCGGCGGTAGAGGACGGTCACGCTGGTTGCTCCCAGGCGGATGGCGGTGCGGGCCGCATCGATGGCCGCGTTGCCGCCGCCGATGACGGCCACGCGTTTGCCGACCGGCACCGAGCCGCGGATGTTATACTGGCGCAGGAAGGCCATGGCCTCCGTCACGCCCTTGGCCTCCACGCCGGGGATCTCCAAGGTCATGCCCTGGGGGGCCCCAACGGCGGCGAAGACCACCTCATAGCCCCGATCGTGCAGCTCGGGCAGGGTGAAGTCGCGTCCCAGCGCCTTGCCTGTCTCGAGGGTCACGCCGAGTTGTTCGATCATGCGCACTTCGCGGGCGAGCTCCTCGCGCGGGAGCCGGTAGGCGGGAATGGCCTGCACCAGCATGCCGCCGGGCCGCTGCTCGGCCTCGAAGACATCGGGCTTGTACCCGAGGCGCGCCAGGAAGTAGGCGCACGAGAGGCCGGCCGGCCCGGCCCCCACGATGGCCACCTTGCGGGCCGCGTTCGCGGGATTTTCGCGCACTTCGGGAACCTGTAGCGTGACCTCCTGGTCGACCATGAACCGCTTGACCCCGCGGATCGAGACGGGCTCGTCGAGGGAAGCGCGGCGGCACTTATCCTCGCAGGTGTGGAAGCAGACCCGCGCGCAGACGGAGGCGAAGGGATTTTTGTCGCGGTGCAGCTTGAGGGCTTCGGCGTAGCGCTTGTCGCCCACGAGGGCCACGAAGCCCGGCACATCCACCCCCACGGGGCAGGCGCTCAGGCAGGGGGCGCGGACGAGGGACGGGCAGACGCCGGCCTCGCAGTGCTTGTCGCGGATATGCGCCTCATATTCGTGCCGGAAATGGCGGATGGTGGAGAGCACGGGGTTGGGGGCGGTTTGGCCCAGCCCGCAAAGGGAGGATTCCTTGATGAAGGCGCCGAGCTCGAGCAGCCGGTCGATGTCCTTCATTTCGCCCTTGCCCGCGCAGATGCGTTCGAGGATTTCCTGCATGCGGCGGGTGCCGACCCGGCAGGGGGGGCATTTGCCGCAGGACTCCTCCTGGACGAATTCGATGAAGAAGCGGGCCACATCCACCATGCAGGCATCCTCGTCCATCACGATCAGGCCGCCCGAGCCCATAATGGCGCCCAGGTTGGAGAGTGTTTCGTAGTCGAGCGGCACGTTGAGGTGTTCGCGCGGGATGCAACCGCCCGACGGGCCCCCGATCTGGGCGGCCTTGAAGCGGCGGTTGTTGCGGATGCCGCCGCCGATATCGTAGATGACCTCGCCCAACGAGGTGCCGACGGGTACCTCCACGAGGCCGGTGTTGCGCACCGCGCCGGCGAGGGCGAAGACCTTCGTGCCCTTGCTTTTCGCGGTGCCCCAGCCGGCATACCAGTCGCCGCCCTTGATCAGGATGGCCGGCACGTTGGCATAGGTTTCCACATTGTTGAGCACGGTCGGCTTGTTCCAGAGTCCCTTCTGGGCGGGGAAAGGCGGCCGCGGGCGCGGTTCACCGCGCTTGCCTTCGATGGAAGCGATGAGGGCGGTTTCCTCGCCGCAGACGAAAGCGCCCGAGCCCATGCGGATTTCGAGGTCGAAGGCGAAAGGCGTGCCCAGGATGGAAGGGCCCAGCAGGCCGCGTTCGCGGGCCTGCGTGAGGGCTGTGGAGAGGCGCTCCACGGCGAGGGGGTATTCCGCGCGGACGTAGACGTAGCCCTGGGCCGCACCCACGGCGTAGGCGGCGATGGCCATGCCCTCGATGACGCTGTGGGGGTCGCCCTCCAGCACGCTGCGGTCCATGTAGGCGCCGGGGTCGCCCTCGTCGGCGTTGCAAAGCACGTATTTCACGTCGCCGGCGGCCTGACGGGTGAAGTTCCACTTCATCCAGGTGGGGAAGCCCGCGCCGCCGCGGCCGCGCAGGCCGGCCTTTTTCATCTGTTCGATCACCTGTTCGGGAGTCATGCCCCCGAGCACTTTGGCCAGGCCGGCGTAGCCGTCGCGGGCGATGTAGTCCTCGATCCGTTCCGGGTTGATCCAGCCGCAGTTGCGCAGGACCAGGGGGACTTGGCGCTTGAAGAAATCGATATCGTCGCGCAGGGGCTGGGGGTTCTTGCCGGCGGCGTCGTGGACCAGCAGGCGGTCGACGCGCCGGCCGTCGCCGAGGTGCTGGCGGACGATATCGCGCGCGTCCTCGGGCTTCACGCCCTGGTAGAAGGTCTGGTCGTCGCCCATGAGCAGGACGGGTCCGATCACGCAGGGGCCCATGCAGCCGGTATCGACGAGGGCGACCTGGTCCTGCAGGCCGGCGGCGGTGAGTTCGGCGGCGAGCGCGTCGCGCACGGCGCGGGAGCCCGAGGCGAGGCAGCTGCCGCCCATGCAGCAGAGGATGCGGCGTTTGTCGGAAGCGTCGCAGGAGGGGTTGGTGGCCTGCTCGGCCTTGCGCAGGGCGTCGAGTTCGGCGGTCGAACGGATGGGGGCGGGGGCGGACGGGCTCATGGACGCTCCTTCGCGGCGGGCTTTTCATCGGCGGCCAGGCGGGCGAGCAGCTCGCCGATGCGGGCGGGCTTCACGCGCTGGTGGACGGTGTCGTTGATCATGACCACGGGGGCCATGCCGCAGGCGCCGAAGCAGCGCCCGACTTCGAGGGAGAAGAGGCGGTCGGCGGTGGTCTGGCCCACATCGATGGCCAGTTTTTTCTTCATGGCGGCGAGGACCTCCTTGCCGCCGCGCACGTAGCAGGCGGTGCCGAGGCAGACGCGGACGAGGTATTTGCCGCGCGGGGTGGTGGAGAAGAAGGAGTAGAAGCTGACGACGCCGGCGACCTCGCTGTAGGGCTTGTTGAAGCCGGCGCTGATTTTCTGAAGAGCCGGCTCGGGCAGGAAGCCGAAGATGGCCTGGGCGGTTTGGAGGGCGGGGATGAGCCCGCCCGGTTTGTCCTTGTACTCGGCGATCACCTCATCCAGCCTGCTGTAAAGGACAGACTCGGGTAAGGGATCGGATTGGCAGGCGCAGGCGCAGGGGCGGGGAGCGGCGGAATCGGTCATGGGATCTGCCTCCGGCGGGATGTTACAGCGAGCCCTCGATATATTTTTCGAGATTGTGGATCATCAGGTCCTGTTCGGTGGCCATGAATTTGACCAGGTCGCCGATGGAGATGATGCCGCAGACTTTGTCTTTATCGATCACGGGAAGGTGGCGGATGCGCTTTTGGGTCATGACGGCCATGGCGTCGTCGATGGTGGATTCGGGCGTCATGTAGATGACTTTTTTGGTCATGGCCTCCTTGACGGTGACCGTGCGGGGCTGTTTTTCGACGAGAATGACCTTCCGGAAGCAGTCGCGTTCGGTAAGGAGTCCGGCCAATTTGCCGCTTTTGTTCATGATGAGAAGGGATCCGACCTGTTTGTCGTCCATCAACTGAATGGCTTCGAAGACGGAAGCGGTGGGGGAGATGGTAGCGACAGTGTGACCTTTGCGGTCCAGCAATTGGGCGATCGGCGTATTCATCGGCATGCCTCCTGTGGTGTTTGGAACTGATTTGAGGACAAAATTGTATCCGATGGCTTTATTTTAGAAACCCTCCTCCCGCTCGTCAATGTATAATCACACCATATTAAAAAACGTAGATTGGTAAATACTGTCAATGGGGGTGTTGGCCTGCTTTTTTTGCCCGGGTAACAGGCTTGCGCGGGGGTGTGTGATGGGGTAGGATTTCGAATTTACGTCACCAAGGAGATTCACATGGCTGGAATGGATCGGCTGGCGCCTTATCGTGAAACCTATGAGCGGGCGTTGACGGACGATGTGATCCCGTTTTGGATCCGTCACTGCCCGGACCACGACGCGGGCGGTTATTTCACCTGCCTGGACCGCGACGGCTCCGTGTACGACACGGAGAAGTTCATGTGGCTGCAATGGCGCGTGGTATGGATGCTCAGCGAGCTGTATGTCAAGGTCGACCGCAACCCCGAGTGGCTGGCGTTGGCCGAAAACGGATACAACTTCCTGATGCGCCACGGGCGTGACGGGCAGGGGCGGTACTATTTTTCCCTCAACCGGGCGGGCGCGCCCGCAATGGCGCCCTATTCCGTATTTTCGGAGTGTTTCGCCGTCATGGGCTGTGCGGCGCTGTTCCGGGCCAACGGCGATCCGGCGGCGCGGGCCGAGGCGTTGCGCGCCTATGCGGCGTACCTGGCGCGCGAGGAGAGGCCAAAGGGGGAGTGGACCAAGGAGCTGCCCGGCCGCAAGCCGATGCGGTCGCTCGGATTCTACATGATGAAGGTGAACCTGCGGATGGTGCTGCGCGAGTGTCTGGGGGACACCACGCACGACGCCGAGCTGGCGCGCACTGTGGATTTGGTGTTCAACACGTTCTGGAATCCGGAAAAGAAGGTGCTGTTCGAGAATGTCGGGTTGGACGGGACGTTCGACCTGGAGTCGATGAACGGCCGGCATTTGAATCCGGGCCACGCCTTGGAGGCGATGTGGTTCATCCTGCATGCGGCGAAGCAGTTGAACCGTCCCGACTGGATTCCGCGGGCGGCGGAGATCATCCTGGCGGAGCTGGAGTTCGGGTGGGACCGCGAGCATGGCGGGATCTATTATTTCATGGACGTGTTGGGCAAGCCGCACGTGGAGCTGCAATGGAACATGAAGCTTTGGTGGGTGCACAACGAGGCGATCCTGGCGGCGGCGCTGGCCCACCGGCTGACGGGGCGGGCGGAATTTGCCGACTGGTTCGACAAGCTGCACGCCTGGACGTGGGCCCGCTATCCCGATCCGCAGTACGGCGAATGGATCGGGTACCTGGACCGCTTCGGCAACCCCACGCATTACCTCAAGGGCGGCAAGTGGAAGGGGTTCTTCCACCTGCCCCGCATGTTGCTCGTGGGCCGCGACCTCCTGGCCGCTCCCCGTTAGGGCGCGGCCGCCGACGTGGACTTATGCTTGAGTCTTGGCGGCGTTTGAATAAGATGACACATTGATTTTTTAAAAAGGAAGGGTTCGTATGACATCGATCAAGAAAGTCGGCATTTTAACGGCGGGCGGCCTCGCCCCCTGCCTCAGCTCCGCCATCGGTTATCTCATCGACCGCTACACCAAGGCGGCGCCCGAGGTGGAGATCATCTGTTATATAAATGGGTACATGGGCCTTCTGAAGGGCGACAGCCGGCCGGTGACCCCGGACGTGCGGCGCGACGCGCTGAAGCTGGCCGAATTCGGCGGCAGCGCCATCGGCAACAGCCGCGTGAAGCTGACCAACGTCAAGGACTGCCTGAAGCGCGGACTGGTGAAAGAGGGGCAGGATCCGCAGCAGGTGGCGGCCGACCAGCTGACGCGCGACGGCGTGGACGTGCTGCACACGATTGGCGGGGACGACACCAACACGGCGGCCGCGGAGCTGGCCGCCTTCCTGGCGAAAAACCAGTACAAGCTCACGGTGGTCGGCCTGCCCAAGACGGTGGACAACGACGTCTACCCCATCCGCCAGAGCCTGGGAGCCTGGACGGCGGCCGAACAAGGCGCGCGTTTTTTCGCCAACGTGGCGGCCGAGCACAGCGCCAACCCGCGCATGTTGATCGTGCACGAGGTCATGGGCCGCAACTGCGGCTGGCTGACCGCCGCGACGGCCGCGGAATACCGCAAGCTGCTCGACGGGATGACCTTCCTGCCGGACCTGGGCCTCGGGCGCGGCCAGCGCGAGGTGCATGCCGTGTATGTGCCCGAGATGGCCGTGGACCTGCAGGGCGAGGCCGCGCGCCTGCGCCAGGTGATGGACCGGAACGATTGCGTGAACATTTTCGTTTCCGAGGGCGCCTGCCTCGAGGCGATCATCCGGGAGCTCGAATCGCGCGGCGAGGAAGTGCCGCGGGACGCCTTCGGCCACGCCAAGCTGGACAAGGTCAACGTGGGCGCCTGGTTCGGCAAGCAGTTCGGCGACATGCTGGGCGCCGAGAAGACGCTGGTCCAGAAGAGCGGCTATTTCAGCCGCGCGGCCCCGCCCAATGCGGCCGACCGCAAGCTGATCCGCCAGTGCGCCAACAAGGCGGTGGCCTGCGCCCTCAAGGGCAAGGGCGGCGTGGTGGGCGAGGATGAGGACCGCAACGGAAAGCTGCGGGCCATCGAATTTCCCCGCATCAAGGGCGGCAAGCCCTTTGACATCGAGCAGCCCTGGTTCGCCGAGCTGCTGCAGGCGATCGGTCAGCCCAAGGGCGGCAAGCTAGACGTAAAACACTAAAGAAAGGCGCGGCCATGGCTTTGCGGGGAAACATGCTGATCGGCCAAAGCGGCGGCCCGACCGTGGTGATCAACCAGAGCCTGGTCGGGGCCGTGCTGGAGGCGAAGAAACACAAGGCCATCCGGGGCATTTACGGCGCCGCCCACGGCATGAAGGGCATCCTGGAGGAGGCGTTCATCGATCTGCGCCGGGAATCGGAAGCGAACCTTGAAGCGGTGGCCGCCACCCCGGCGGCCGCGCTGGGTTCCGCGCGGAAAAAACCGACGCCCGAGGAATGCGCCCGCGTGTTCGAGATCCTGCGGCGCTACGACATCCGCTTCTTTTTCTACATCGGCGGCAACGACAGCGCCGAGTCCGCCCACCTGATCAACGAGAGCGCCGCCAAGGTCGGCTACGAGATGGCGTGCTACCACATACCGAAGACCATCGACAACGACCTGCGGGGAAACGACCACACCCCCGGGTTCGGCAGCGCCGCCCGGTTTGTGGCCTCGGCCGTCATGGGCGACACGCTGGACTGCCGCGCGATGCCGGGCGTGAAGATCGACGTCATCATGGGGCGGAATGCGGGGTTCCTCACGGCCGCCTCGGCCCTGGCGCGGACGCGGCCGGACGACGGGCCGCACCTGATTTACCTGCCGGAGCGGCCTTTTTCTTTCGACCGGTTTGCCGCGGACGTGGAGGCGGTGCACAAGAAACTGGGCTACTGCGTCGTGGCCGTTTCCGAAGGCATTGTCGATGAAAAGGGGACACTGATCGCGGCCCGGTTTTCGAAGGAGGTCGACTCCCACGGCAACGCGCAGCTCGGCGGCACGGGCGCGCTGGGCGACCTGCTGGCCGGCGAGCTGAAGGCGCGCACGGCGATCACCCGGGTGCGGGCCGACACTTTCGGCTACCTGCAACGCTCGTTTCCGGGGGTCGTTTCGGCGGTGGACGCCCGCGAGGCGCGCCGGGCGGGCGCGGCGGCGGTGCGGCTGGCGTTTTCGGCGGAGCCGAACGGCACGGTGGCGATCCGTCGCAAGCCCGGCCGGGCCTATGGGGTGACGTTCGCCCGCCTGCCGCTGGCGAGCGTGGCGAAAGAGACCCGGCGCATGCCGGATGCTTTTATCAGTAAGGCGGGCAACGATGTCACCGCCGCTTTTCTCGATTATGCGCGGCCTCTGGCCGGACCCCTGCCGAAGATTGGCCGGCTGAAAGCTGTACCGGTTCGATTTAAAAAGAGGAACAAATAGCGAGCGAGAAAACGATTGTGTCGTGCCGACCCAATCGGAAGGGGGCGATGACCGACCGCGCGCGGTTCAACGCCCAGATGAACTACCAGCCGAAGTAGCGGACGCCGGCGACGCAGTTGATGTCGATTTCGATATCGGGCGACAGATCGAGCACGGGCGCGAATTCGGCGAACAGCTCCATGTTCCGGGATTCCAGGAAATAGGTCAGGCCGGCGGGGAAGCGAATGCCCGGCTCGAAGCTGTCCGTCTCGTCGGGGCCGTTGAAGCGGGCGCCGAGGCCGGCGTACCAGGCCAGTGAGGGAACGTTGAGTTTGTTGCCGAGCTCGAAATTGTGCAGCAGGTAGTCGGCATGAAGCTGGAACGAATTTTCCCCGAACGGGTTGAAGCCCAGCCCGAAGGACCAGGCTTCGTCCTGGTCGATCCAGAGCTTGAGCGTGGCGCCGGTGGGCTCGCCGAGCATGCCGCCCACCCAGACGCCCCGGTCGGCGGCGCGGGCGGAAGCGAGCGAAAAGAGGAAGGCGCAGAAAACAGACAGGATGCCGTGGCGCATGGGACTCCGTCAACAGGGGGCTGGGGTATCGGATTTCTTGCGGGATTTGTGCACTTCCAACGCCTTGGCGCTGGGCGGGAGGGAGCGGATAAAGAGGGAAAGGGGGCACTCTTTTTGCCGGGCGCACTGGTGCTCGCAGAAGCGGGTGCGGATCTCCTCGGCGAACCGGTCGAAATGGCGCTGTAGAAAATCCTGCGTGGCGCTCTGCTCGCCGACGTCATGGCCTTCCTGTTCGCTCAGGTACCATTTGTTTTCGTCTAGCGCATGTTTGAGACGGTTCCGGAATTCGCGCATGTAATGGCTGAATTCGGGACACGGACTTTTCAAGGAGGCGTTCATGAAACCCCTAATTCTTTTGACACTTTAATCTTACCACAACGTAACGAAAAAGTGTATAGTCAAAAAGGGTTGAGCAGGAGGATTCATGAAATTGGCGCCGATCATCAAACAGGGCGACACGGAGACAAGCGCCCCTCTTTTGTGCGAGGTTTCCTGGGAAGTGTGCCAGCAGGCGGGCGGAATCTATACTGTTTTGCGCTCCAAAGCGCCCGCCATGGTCCTTGAATGGGGAGCCCGGTATTGCCTGGTGGGGCCGTGGAACCCGCAGTCCTCCCCCGCGGAGTTCGAGGAGACCAAGGCCGTCGGCGAGGTGGGGGCGGCGGTTCGCTCGTTGCAAGCCCGCGGTTTTGGGGTCAAGACCGGCATCTGGCTGGTCACGGGCCGGCCGCGCGTGGTGTTGCTGGACCCCCAGAGCGTGATGGGGAAGCTGGGCGAGATCGAATATCTCCTGTGGGAGCACCACCATATCGGCATGCTGGGGGCGGATCCCCTGGCGCACCAGGTCACGGCCTTCGGTTTCCTGGTCGGGGAGTTTTTGAGGGCCTTGGCGGCGGTTGCCGGGGAGCGCAAGCTCATCGGCCATTTTCACGAATGGATGGCCGGCTCCGCCATTCCCGAGCTGCGCCGCGAGCGGGTTCCTGTTGGCATCGTCTTCACCACCCATGCCACGCTGCTGGGCCGGTACCTGGCCATGCAGGACTCGGGTTTTTACGATCACGTGCCGTTTGTGGACTGGCGGGCCGATGCGCGCCGCTTCAACGTGGAGCCGCAGGTGTTGCTCGAGCGGGCGGCGGCGCATGGGGCGCATGTCTTCACGACGGTCAGCGACATCACGGCCTTCGAATGCGAGTATCTGCTGGGCCGGAAGCCGGACCTGATCCTGCCGAACGGCCTCAATATCCAGCGGTTTGCCGCGGTGCATGAGTTCCAAAACCTGCACCGTGTCTATAAGGATAAAATCAACCAGTTCATCATGGGCCATTTTTTCCCCAGTTACACTTTTGACCTGGACCACACCCTCTATTTCTTCACTTCCGGCCGCTATGAGTATGTGAACAAGGGATTCGACCTCACCCTGGACGCCATGGTGCGGCTCAACGAACGGCTCAAGGCCCTGAGCGAAACGGTTACCGTGGTGTTTTTCATCGTCACGCGGCGGCCGAGCCGCTCGGTCAATGCCGATGTGCTGCAGAAACAGGCGGTTTTGCAGGAGATCCGCAGCACCTGCGAAGCCATCAAGGATCAGGTGGGCGAGCGGCTGTTTGCGGCGTCGGCCGAAGGAACCTGGCCCCGGCTCGATGGTTTGGTGGACGAATACTGGCGCCTGCGCCTGCGTCGCACACTGTTGGCGTGGAAGACCCCCCGGTTGCCGGCGGTGGTGACCCACGACCTCGAGGACGACCGGAACGACGAGGTGCTGAACAAGATCCGGGCCTGCTCCCTGTTCAACCGGCCGGAGGATCGGGTCAAAATTGTCTATCAC
The DNA here is from genome assembly GCA_046484345.1 of Kiritimatiellia bacterium. Lineage (GTDB taxonomy): Bacteria > Verrucomicrobiota > Kiritimatiellia > CAIKKV01 > CAIKKV01 > CAIKKV01. Next base: position 19,535 of record JAWOJA010000088.1, on the reverse strand, counting down.
CCCGATTTCGTATCTGCCATATCCCCTTTGCTGGGAATGGATTACGACCAGTTTGTGCGCGGTTGCCACATGGGGCTCTTTCCCAGCTATTATGAGCCTTGGGGCTATGCCCCCCTGGAGGCGATGGCGCTGGGCGTGCCGGCGGTAACCAGCGATTTGGCGGGATTCGGCACCTATGTCCAGCGCGAGATGGACGGGTTGCAGCAGCGGGGCGTCCGGGTGATTCACCGCCGGCACAATTCGTACGAAACGGCTGTCCAAGAACTGATGAATGTCTGTTTGAATTTTGTCAAACTGGATCGCCGCGAGCGGATCGCCTTGCGAAACGAGGTGGAAAGCGCATCCGTTCAATTCGACTGGGGCAAGCTGGGCCGGTATTATGGCGAAGCGCATGCCATGGCGCTCAGCCGCTGCTAATGATCAGGGTTCCGGCGTGAATAGGTCGCGGATCCGCCTGAAATTCTCCGGGGCGGAAACCCACAGCAGGCGGCCTTCCTCCAGTTCGGCGGATAGGGTTCTTCCGCGGAATTGGAATGTCAGGGGCGCTCCGGCGGGGGTTTCATAGGAGAGCTCCTCCGTTTCCAGCCGGATGAGTTTTGCCTCGGGCTGGACGAGCCAGCGTTGATCGATGGGGATGTTATAGCGGATGAGCAGGTTGCGGGCCGCGCAGGCCGAGCACGTATGGCGGCCTTTGCATCTTTTGCAGAGCTTGGTTCCCGCACATTCCACGCATTGCCGGGTGCCCTTGCAGTCGATGCAAGGCTCCAGAAAACGGCCGCGCCCCTTGCAGATGAGGCAATCGCCGCGCCGTCCCAGGCCCTTGCAGGAGGGGCAGACGCCCAGGCCCTGGCAGTTTGCGCAATTTCTCCGCCCCTCGCCGTCGCAGACCGCGCAGGGGAAGCGGACGGTGTTGTAGACGCCCTTGGTTCCGCCGCAAAGAAGGCAACGGAGCTTGGTTACGACTCCGCCGGCCGCCTTTAAGCCTTCTTTCCAGCCCAACCCCCGGCAGGAACGACAAGGCTCGAATTTCCGCTCCTCACGGCCCGTTCCCGACCCGTTGCAGGTGCTGCAGGTGACGAACCGGCGGCCTTTACACGCCGTGCAGAGGCGGGTCCCGGAGCAGGTGGGACAGACGCATTTGGTGCAGACCCGAGGGGTGCCACCCCGGCCTTCGCAGCTTTTGCACAGGCCTTTTCCCAGGCATGCCGGGCAGTCGCCCTTTCCTTTACAGTAGGCGCACGAACCGTCCAAACAGGAGGAACAGAGCGCCCCCACCTGGAGGATTTTTCGGAATTCTGCCGGGATCCGCTCATTCCAGAAGGGATCATCCAGGTTTTCGCCCTTGAGGTGACTCTTCAAGGTCGCCAGATTAGCCTGGGCTTGAATCAGGTCGCCGGCTTTTAATTGTCGGACATATTCCTTGAAAATGGCATTATTTTTGGCAACCTGCTCCATAGCGGCGGGCACAACGGCACCGGCGGCCTTTTCAGGCGCTTTTTGGACCGCTTTTCGCGGTTCCGGAAGCTTGAGATCGGGGCCTTTCTGCTCGGAACAACCGTTCGCTATCAACAACAGGGAAAGGATGCAGGCATGGCCTGACAATCTTTTAGCGATCGTGATCATCCGACAATTATAAGGCAACATCGATGGGATTCGCAATCTTAACTTTTTGCGATTCGCGAAACCCCGCACATCCATGGTCAGGGCGAAGAATCAGGCTCGACATGGGCCGTCTTTTCCGTATCCTAGTTGGGCTTGCATTTACGCTAAATAGGAAGTCCAGGAGATGCCGATGAACGAGTTTACCCAGGTTGCCAACACTATTCGTGGGCTCGCCATGGACGGCGTGCAGAAAGCCAAGTCCGGTCACCCCGGCATGCCCATGGGCATGGCCGATGTCGCCGCCGTGCTCTATCTCAAACACCTGAACTATTCGCCGGTCGATCCCAGCTGGCCGGACCGCGACCGCTTTGTGCTTTCCGCCGGACACGGCTCGATGCTGCTTTACAGCATGCTGCACTTGGCCGGCTACGACCTGCCCCTCGACGAATTGAAGAAATTCCGCCAATGGGGCAGCAAAACCCCGGGCCATCCCGAATACGGGCACACGGCGGGGGTGGAAACCACCACCGGCCCGCTGGGGCAGGGCATTGCCAACGCCGTCGGCATGGCAATCGGCGAGCGCATGCTGGCCGATCGCTTCAACACCACGGATTGCGAGATCGTCAACCACCGCACCTACGTCATCTGCGGCGACGGCTGCATGATGGAAGGCATCTCCCACGAAGCCTGTTCGCTGGCCGGCCATCTCGGTCTGAGCAAGCTGGTCCTGATCTACGACTACAACCGCATCACGATTGAGGGCAACACCTCGCTGGCCTATAGCGACGATGTCCGCAAGCGCTTCGAGGGCTACCACTGGAACGTGCTGGAGATGGACGCGCACGACCTGGCCCAGATCGACCGCACGCTGGCGGAAGCCCGCAACGAAAAGGAGCGGCCTACGCTCATTATCGCCCACTCGACCATCGGCAAGGGCGCCCCGAAGCTGGCCGGTTCCCACAAGTGCCACGGCGAGCCCCTGGGCGAAGAGGAGATCGCGGCCACCAAGAAAGCGCTGGGCCTGCCTGAAGACCAGCATTTCTTCGTCTCCCCGGAGGTGCGGGACATCTTCGCCGCCCGCGCGAAGGAGATGGAGAAGCGCCTGGCCAAGTGGAAGGATTTGATGCGGATTTACCGCGAGAAGAATCCGGAACAGGCGGGCATGTGGGAGGTCTATCAGAAGGGCCGCATTCCCTCGAACCTCGACCAGCTGCTTCCCGTGTTTGACCCGGCCAAGCCGGTGGCCACCCGCAACGCCTCGGGGCTCGTGCTGCAGAAACTGGCCAAGGCCCTGCCGTTCCTGGCGGGCGGCGCGGCCGACCTGGCGCCCAGCACCAAGACCTACATCGACGGGGGGGGCGACATCGGCCCCGGCTCGTTCAAGGGCGTGAACTTCCACTTCGGCATCCGCGAGCACGCGATGGCGGCCCTCCTGAACGGCCTCGCGCAGCACGGCGGGTTGCGGGTGTTCGGCTCCACGTTCTTCTCCTTCCTCGATTACTGCAAATCCTCGGTCCGCCTCTCCGCCATCATGAAGCTGCCGGTCATCTACGTGTTCACGCACGACAGCTTCTATGTGGGCGAGGACGGCCCCACCCACGAGCCCGTCGAGCAGACGATGAGCCTGCGGCTGATTCCCGGGATGACGGTTCTGCGGCCGGCCGATGCGACCGAGACCAGCGCGGCCTGGATCGCGGCGCTCAAGCACAAGGACGGCCCCACGGCCATCCTGCTCACCCGCCAGAACCTGCCGGTGATTGACCGCAAGGCGTTTCCGCCCGCCAATTCGCTCGAGAAGGGCGCCTACATCCTCTGGGACAGCGCGCCGGGCGACCCGGAGCTGATCCTGATGGCCACGGGCTCGGAAGTGTCGCTCGCCCTCGAGGCGGCCCGCCAGCTCGCCGCCCAGTGCAAGGTCCGCGTGGTAAGCATGCCCTCCTGGGAATATTTCGAGAAGCAGGACCCCGCCTACAAGCAGAGCGTGTTGCCCGACGGCTGCCGCAAGCGCGTGGCGATCGAGGCCGGCTCCACGACCGGCTGGCAGAAATACACGGGCTGCCGCGGGGCCATCATCGGACTGGACGACTACGGCGCCTCCGCCCCGTACCAGGTGCTGGCCGAGAAATATGGGTTCACCCCGGAGAACGTTGTGCGCGTGGCTCAGGAGCTGCTCGCCGTCAAGTGAGGCCCGGTCATGGCCCGTTTTGTCATTGAAGGAGGCCGGCGGTTGTCGGGCGTTCTCACGCCCGGCGGCAACAAGAATGCCGCGCTTCCCATGCTGGCCGCCTGCCTGCTTACCGACGAGCCGGTCACGCTTCACCGCGTGCCGCGCATCGAGGATGTGCGCGTGATGCTCGAGATCCTCCGCGCCCTGGGCGCGGCGGTCGAGGAGCAGGACGGCGCCGTGCGCGTCTGCGCCAAGGGGTTGCGGCGCCGGCGGCTGGATCCGGCCCTTTGCGCCCGCCTGCGGGCCTCCATCCTTCTGGCCGGCCCCCTGGTCGCCCGCTTCGGCCGGGCCACCCTCGCCCCGCCCGGGGGCGATGTGATCGGCCGGCGCCGGCTCGACACGCATCTGCTGGCCATGCGGGCCCTGGGCGTGGAGGTGCGCGGCGCGCGGGACTATTCGTTTTCGGCGAAGAAGTTGAAGGGCGCCGACATCCTGCTCGACGAAGCGAGCGTGACGGGCACGGAAAACACCGTCATGGCCGCCTGCCTGGCCGAGGGGCGGACCGTTGTTTTCAATGCCGCCTGCGAGCCCCATGTGCAGGACCTGTGCAATCTGCTGATCGCCATGGGCGCCAAAATCAGCGGGCACGGCACGAACCGGATCGTCATCGACGGGGTGCCGGTGCTGCGCGGGGCGGATTACACCGTGCAGCCCGACAACATCGAGATCGGCAGCTACCTGGCGGCCGCCGCCATCACGGGCGGCGAGCTCACCGTGGAGGGGGTGCCGCCCGAGACCATGCGCCCCATCGCCCAGGTGTTCGGCAAGCTCGGCGCGGGTTTTACGATGGAGAGCGGAACCCTGCGCCTGCCCGCCCACCGCAAGCTGAGGGTGATGCACGATTACGGCTTCGCCGTGCCCCGCATAGAGGACGGCATCTGGCCCTCGTTCCCCTCCGACCTGATGAGCGTGGCGGTGGTCATGGCCGTCCGCGCGACCGGCACGGTGATCTTTTACGAGAAGATGTTCGAGAGCCGTCTCTATTTCGTGGACCGCCTGATCGAGATGGGCGCCCGCATCGTGCAGTGCGATCCGCACCGCGTGGTGGTGGTGGGCCCCTCGCGGCTGCACCGCTCGCACCTGGTCAGTCCCGATATTCGCGCCGGCATGGCGCTGATCCTGGCCGCGCTTTGCGCCAAGGGCAAAAGCGTGGTGGACAACGCGCAGTGCGTGGACCGCGGGTATGAGCGGATCGACGAGAAGCTGTGTTCGCTGGGCGCGGCCTTCGTGAGGGAAGGCTGAAGACTATGCAAGCGCCCGCCATGCTGAATTTGCTGGATCTCTTCGGCACGTTTGCCTTCGCTTTGTCCGGCGCCTTCCGGGCCATCAAATATGAGCTGGACCTGCTCGGCGTGCTGGTGCTGGCCACCGCCACGGGCGTGGGCGGCGGGATCATGGCCGACCTGATGGCGGGTAATGGGACGCCCTTCGCTTTCCGCGACGAGCGCTACCTGCTGATTTGCCTGGCCGGCGGGCTGGTGGTCTTTGTGGCGTCCAAGCGGATTGCCCCCTGGTGGGACGGCGTGATGGCGGCCGATGCCGTGGGGCTTGGCGTGTTTGCGGCGCTGGGTGCGGCGAAGGCGACCGGGGCCGGCCTGGGGCACGTGGGGATCCTGATGCTGGCGGCCATTACGGCCACCGGCGGCGGCGTGGTGCGCGACGTGCTGGTGCGCGAGATCCCGGCCGTGTTGCGGACCGGTTTTTATGCCACCGCCGCCATTGCGGGGGCGATTGTTTTTGACGGGGTCCGCCTCGGCGGCTATTCGTTGAACACCCAGCTTTTTTCCTGCATATTGGTAACGTTTATCCTGCGCCTGCTCGCCATGCGCTATAAAGTCGGCCTGCCGCGCATCCGCCGGCTGCCCAATCACTCGAATGTGTTGAAGCAGTAAACGAATTACTGCAATTATAATTGACATTTTTTGCGTGATTGTATAATTTCCTGTGCAGTTGCTTTAACACTGGAGCAGGAATTGAGTGTGACGCTAGGCCAGCTTGCTACGATCCGAACCGGTTATCTCGCCCGCAGGGCGGTGGTACCGGATGCGAATGGGTCGCATCACTTGGTGCAAATCGGGGATTTTGACAGTGCAAAGACTTTGTTAAACGCGACGGCACTGCTGCGGTTCACCCCGGAGGCAAGCATTTCGGTCAAACCTTTGTGCGCGGGGGAAGTGCTGTTTATGGCCAAAGGGCAGCGGCCATTTGCGTATGCGATCGAGGCGCTTCCAGAACCATCCTTGGCGGCAGCTAATTTTTTCGTACTTCGCCCGGAGTCCAACTTGAACGCCGACTACTTGGCGTGGTATTTGAACCGGGAATCCGTGATCCGCTCGCTAACCGCCCAGGCCGGAAGCGGTGTCTATCTGCCCGTCATCCGACGGACCATGCTGGAAAACTTGGTCATTCCGCTGCCTCCGCTCAAAACCCAGCTTGCGCTGGTTGAACTCGACCGGTTGGCGCGGCAGGAAGAATCGTTGCTGGCCGACTTGGGCCGGAAGCGCCGTGAAATGCTCGACTTTTATAATCGACAAATACTTCGGCCTTTTGAGGAAACAGGAGCACAGCCATGAACGACGATCAGATTCGCGACGAGATTTTTAATGTGGTGTGGAAAGCGTGCGATACCTTTCGCGGGGTCATCGATCCGACGCAGTACAAGGATTACATCCTCACCATGCTGTTTCTCAAATACCTGAGCGATGTCCATAAGGCGAAGCGGGAGGAATACGAGAAAAAGTATAAAGGTGACAAGGTCCGCGTGGATCGTGCCATGGCGCTGGAGCGGTTCATTGTGCCCCAAGTGGAGTTGAAAGACACGAACGGGAAGGTTGATGATTCGTTTCCCGGCAATTTCGATAGTCTCTATGAAAGGCGCGGCAACACCCGGATCGGGGAGATCATCAACATCACCCTGGAGGCGATTGAAGACGCCAAGAAGGACAAGCTGCATAACGTCTTCCGCAACATCGACTTCAACAGCGAGGCCAACCTGGGCCAGACGCGGCAACGGAACGTGCGGCTGAAGTCGTTGCTGGAGGATTTTGCCGATCCCAAGCTCGATCTACGGCCCGATCGCATCGGGCACATGGACATTATCGGCGATGTCTATGAATACCTGATTGCCAAGTTCGCTTCGCAGGCGGGCAAAAAAGCGGGGGAATTTTACACGCCGAAAGAGGTGTCGGTCACCCTGGCCAAGCTGGTGCGGCCGAAACCGGGCGACCGGATCTGCGATCCCACATGCGGTTCGGGTTCGCTGCTCATCAAGGCGGCCACGGAGGCGGGCGGGCAGAACGTGTCGCTGTTCGGCCAGGAGATGAACGGCAGCACCTGGGCTTTGTGCAAAATGAACATGTTTTTGCACGGACTGGATTCCGCCCGCATCGAGTGGGAGGATACCATTCGCCACCCGCTGCTGCTGGAGGGCACGGCGCTGATGAAGTTTGACGTGGTTGTGGCCAATCCGCCGTTCAGTCTGGACAAGTGGGGCCAGGAGATGGCTTCCGGGGACCGGTTTGGCCGGTTCGGACGGGGCGTTCCCCCCAAGAGCAAGGGGGACTGGGCCTTCGTGCTGCACATGCTGGCCACGGCAGTGGAAGGCAAGGGGCGGGTTGGGGTGGTGGTGCCGCACGGGGTGCTGTTTCGGGGGGGCGCCGAGGGGACTATCCGCAAGAGCGTGATCGAGGAGAATTTGCTGGATGGCGTGGTCGGTTTGCCGGCCAACCTGTTCTATGGGGCGGGTATTCCGGCCGCACTGTTGATTTTCGACAAGAGCCGCAAACTCAAGGGGAAGTGCGGGGTGTTGTTTATTGATGCCAGCCGGGAGTATGAGCAGGGCACCAATCAGAACAAGCTCCGGGCGGAGGATATCGAAAAGATTGTGGACACCTTCCGCCGACGCAAGGAGATCCCAAAATATTCCCGTCTGGCACCCTATACCGAGCTTGAGGAAAACGAGTTCAACCTGAATATCCCCCGGTATGTGGACACCTTTGAGCCCGAGCCGGAGGTGGATATTGCGGCGGTTCAGAAGGAAATCGAAGAGATCGAGGGAAAGCTGGGCGAAACGCGGAAGAAGATGCGGGGATATTTGAAGGAGTTGGGGTTCTAAAATGCCGCGAACCTTACACAACAGACCCGTATTTGTAAGGATGATGCTGTATCCTTACATATCCGACCTACCTCGATATTCTCAACGAAGGCACCGAATTGCCGGTATGAGCGACAGAACGCATCAAATCTATGCAGGTTCAATGCGATATGTATAGGAAACGCGATATTTTGATCATGTCGGCGGAAGCCGTTCGCTCACGAACCCGACTCTCCAGAAAGAGCATCCCATGACCGACCGCAATGCCAACCGGCCCGGCTACAAGAAAACCAAGGTGGGGTGGATTCCGGAGGAGTGGGAGTGCGTGCCTCTTGGAGAAGTCTATGATGTTCAGCTAGGAAAAATGTTAAGCAGCCTTGCCCGAGTGGGGAAGGATCCTCAGCCGTATTTAGCCAACTTCAATGTGCGTTGGGCATCATTCGACCATTCGTTTATACAGAAGATGGATTTCTCAGAAACGGAAAGAAAAAAGTTTGAGTTGCGCTTAGGGGATCTTCTTGTTTGTGAAGGCGGTGAACCTGGTAGGTGCGCGATATGGACTGAACAGATCCGCCCTTGTTATTTTCAGAAGGCGCTTCACAGACTACGAGCAAAGGACGGTCGGATCCTTAATGCGTTTGCCCAGGCATTCTTATTCCGGATGACAGAGGATCCGATTATTCTGAATCTTACCTCGCGAACCAGCATTGCACACCTAACCAGAGAGAAACTACTAGCGCTACCTCTGCCACTCCCCCCTCTTCCCGAACAAAAGAAAATCGTTGAAATCCTGTCCGCCTGGGACGAGGCGATCGAGCACGCCCGCCGCCTGGTTGCCGCAGCCAAACGCCGCAAAAAAGGGCTCATGCAGCAGTTGTTGACGGGTAAGAGGCGGTTGCCGGGGTTTGGAGGGAAATGGCCCGTGAAAAAGATGTCCCAGGTTTCCAGGCGAATTACAGAAAGCCCGAAATCGACGAAAGGGTACGCGGTGTTAAGCATTACGGCTGGCACAGGCTTTGTCTCGCAAGAAGAAAAGTTCAGCAGGGTTATTGCAGGCCGTCATATTGAAAATTACATACTGTTGAAACGCGGCGAGTTCGCATACAACAAGGGTAACTCATATAGATTTCCACAGGGTTGTGCGTATCGGTTGTCCGAGTATGACGAAGGATTGGTTCCGGATGTCTTCTTTTCGTTCCGCGTGATTTCAGAAGTCGCCGACGAAGGTTTTGTAGAACAGTTCTTTCGTTCGGGCCTTCACGGTGAACAGTTGCGGCAATGGGTGAACACCGGCGTGCGAAACAACGGGCTTTTGAATTTAAACGCAGCCGACTTTTTCAACCTTAAGATCCCTTCTCCCGCTCTCGCCGAGCAACGCGCCATCGCCGCCGTTCTTTCCGCCGCCGATGAGGAGATCAAGGCGTTGGAGACCGAGTGTGCGGCGTTGGAGCATCAGAAGAAGGGGCTGATGCAAAAACTGCTGACGGGAGAAGCGAGGGTGATAAAATGAAACTCATTCGGGGAATTCACCATCAATCGCCGATAGATATGCTTAACCGCGACGCATTACAGGAATGCGATGAGGTCTGGGCTGCCGTTGCTTACGTTATGGATGATAGTTCCCTCATCAAGCCCTGCCATGAGAAGCGCATCCGGTTTCGTCTCTGGGCCCGATACGACTATACCGTGCCTGTGAATGTTAGTATTCTAGAATGGTTTCTAGGTAAATCTCCGCTGGCGGTTTGCAAGCTCGTACCCGATATTTTCCACCCCAAGGTCATCTGGTGGCGGTCATTCGGAGTATACATAGGCTCAGCCAACCTTACACGAAAAGCCTGGTTCGGAAACATAGAAGCTGGACTATTCCTTTCACAGGACGAAATCGTGGACGAAGGACTCACAGATGAACTAGAAACCTTCTTCGCCGAACTCGATGAGGTCGCCCACGGCCTAACAAAGGAACTCGTCGATGAAATTAAGAAGCATCAGGAAGATCCTCGATTCATCGAGTTGGAACGCATGCGGAAAGATTTTGAAGAGCATCGGAAAATACCTCGCCTAGACTCCCTCGTTTCTGTTCAAAAGAAGTCGAATTCGGGTGAACGTCGGCGCCGGGAATTCCTTCAGGAATGGAATCGTACTTTGGGTTATATTCGCGACATTGCAATCACAGTTTCACAACCAGAAAATCGGCCACCATGGGTTGCGCCCAATATACCTGCCGGTGTTCAGGCAGATCAGTTCCTGCACGCCTATTACTACAACCGTGTTATGGAAGGACGCAATGCCCGGCATCGAGAATATCACGAGAATAACAAAAAACGACCGCACCAAGCTTTAGAGGAAGCTACTAGATGGTGGCGTAACCTTCAAACCGCTCCTAGTTCAGAAGACCGTACCATGAATGAATGGGCTCCATTTATCGCACGCAATCTGTCCGCTTCCAGGATTCGCAGCATTGACGAAGAGACATTTGTAGAGGTATTTACAAAAGTTCACGCTTTTCGTAATTATGCGGATCGAGCAAATTATAAATCGTTGGGTCTTTCGAAGAAACTACCGCAGATGTCGAGCGAAGAACGTGGTGTCTATTTAGCAAAAAGACTATATGGCGAGGAGACGGAAAAGGGAGAAACCTTCCTTGAGCTTCTGAAATACCTGCTTTATGGTGGCGAACAATCGGATCTTCCCGAGCGCCTTTTCGAGATTTCCTTCACCGCTTCGCGGCGCATCCGTCATGCGGGACTTAGCACCTTCGGAGAGATCGTTGGCTGGGCGCTCCCGAAAGAGTTCCCGCCACGCAATGGCCGCACAAGCAAGGCGCTATATGCCTTGGGGTACGACGTAACAATTCATACCGAGTAGAGGGGGACATTGGAAGGGATGAGCGCTATTGAACCGGAAACTATGATGGAGAATTATACATGAGAATACCGATCCCTGATATCGATCAACTCAAACAAGCCCTTGGTGCGTTTGTTGACCTTACCTACATCGATAAGGGGGGCTTTAAGGTTGTATTTAAGGGAGTTGACAAGTCGAAACATACCGAGGCGATTAAAGCAATTTATATACCGACGGAAGCGGATGGTTTCGAACTGACGGACATTGAAGAGCAAACGGCTCGCGCTCAACGTGAAATTGAAGCGCTTCGATTGTGTACTGCTCCGTGTATCGTCAGGCTTGGGTCATTAGAGCCAAGGTGTGTAACTGTTGCTGCGGGCAATTATCTGGTATATAGCGAGGAATTACTACCGGGCCGCAAGTTGTCTTCTTTTATCGGTAATGAACCAAAGCCGAATTATGAGTTCCTGTCAGGACTGTTAGGCTTTTTAATTGATGTGTTGGAAGAAATGACTCGGATAGGGCATTTACATCGCGACATCAAGCCCGATAACATTTTTGTAACTGAAATTCCCGACCGACCGTATGTGATTTTGGATATGGGCATTGCATTCAAAATGCAGGGTACACAATTAACTCGGCGTGACACACCGCCTGGGACATTAAGGTATATGGCACCGGAATTACTCATGCCGGATTATAAGGATAACATGGACATTCGATGCGATATGTATTCCGCAGGGTTGACCCTGTACGAAGCAGCGACCGGTGTTCATCCATTCGCGCCTAGGGCGGAAGAAGCGTATGCGACCATTTACAGAATAATGAACTTGAAGCCAACACCATTGGAAGAAATAAGGAAGGATCTCCCCAGTGATTTTTGTGGGATCGTTGATCGTTGTTTCAAAAAAAATCCAGCCTTGCGATATTCAAGAATAGCGATGTTGAAGCACGAATTGCAGGAGACGAATTCATGAAGATGTTAGCACAAGACGGTTTCGGCCCAGGCGATAAAATTAGTAAAGGTTTTGAAGCAGGAATGATCAATGGTGCGATCTTAAGCGCGAGATATCGAAATCCAGTAAAATTACGAGAACAAATTGCCGAAATATATACAAGTGGTCGAGAATTGTTGATCGATCCGGAGTTTTATGCCATGCAATTTGTTGGGAAACCTAATGCCAAGCTTGGCGTGCTTGAGCAATGGGCGTATCCAATTCCGAGACGATCGGCGTTGATCACTGGTTCTGGAATTGCGCCTGTTATAAAAAGCGCTCTCGAGATACAGGCAAGATACAATCGTTTATCTGGAATGATAGCGCCAAATATTTACGTGGAATCGGCCAATTCCATTGATGCGGCAATAGCTCTCAATTTCATTGCACAGACAAAAATCGTTGCGGATGAGTTAAATATTAATGATCGTCCCGTTTACGCGTCATTGATAATAGGCCGAGATGTATTGGCCTCCGATGGGTCGTTCACAGAGCTTCTTAATGCACTCACAGCATTAGAGAGTCCTCCTGACGGGATATACGTTGTAGTGGGAAGCGGAGGCATCGACGAAGACGATCGCTTAATTCGTTCTGATATTTTTCACGACCATGTTATCGCTGGATGGATGATGCTCAATCATGCCTTTTCCATTAACGGCTTAAAGGTTATTAATGGCTGTTCGGATTTACTTAGTCCGCTTTTGGGTATCTGCGGTGCGTACGGAGTGTCAACGGGATGGTTTTCCAGTCTTCGGCAATTTTCAATTGGACGCTATATTAAACCGAAAACACAAGGGGGTGCGGCACCTTTAGTGCGGTATGTTAGCAATCCGTTGCTCGCAAGAATCAAGCAAACGGAGTTTAACAACTATGTTTCAATAGTTCCGGAAATTAAGAACAAGCTTTCTTCTGATTTGTATTACGAAGCTGAACCAACACGCGCAGAGGAAGCCTTACAAACATGGCAGGCAATATCAAAAATGTGTGATTCTTGCTCATCAGGGAAAATCAAAAAGGATTTAGTAGAGTTCGAGCGACGCATCGATCATGCTAAAAGTTTGTGGAGCCGAGTCGAAGAAGCTGGATTTACTGGTGGTGTGGAAGCGCAATATGAAAGACTTGATGCAATGCTGGGCGGCATTAGCCTATTTCGTGAATGGGCAGAATTGACCTAGGAGCCTTAGAGGCTTTCTGAATGGATTGTAACCAATATTTTGTTGAACGGGGCGCATGAGGTCTTGGCGTAAAAATCGAATTGATTTGGCAGGTTGTCGGATCGAAGCTCCAGAGTCCGACGCGTATGCTTTTGAATGTACCCAGCACACGCAAGGCGTTCGCGCAAACGTTGGGGGGCAGCACGACAATGGCTTGATGCGCGAAATTGCGGTAACGAGAGGCCTGACTCAGCGCCTTTTGCCAGTTGTTGAGTTTCATTTCAAACGCCCTGCAAGTCGGCTTCGCAACAGCGACAAAAGCTTCTGCCGAAGGAAATTTCTCGGACGGAAGCCTCGTCCATGCTACCGCCAGCAAGTCTGTAATGCCATACCCATTGACGGGGATTTCCTGCACCAAAGACAAGGTCGTTTTGGGAGAACGGCTATGCAGGAGGATATGCTGTTTCAGATAAGCATGAGCGAACGAGACTGTAAAGCGCTCTTCCGCAGAAAGAATTCCCACTTTGAGCGTTGGGAGGTTGGCTTTCGGCTCGCTGAACTGGAATCTGGGAATCGCGGCGGATGGATGGCGCATGATTTATCCGGCTCCCGTGAACGAAAAAGGTTGTTTGGCAAAAGGGTCGCTCAGACGGCGGTCCTATCTCACTTGGCGCTTATTCCTTCCAGATGGCCGATGAGCGGGAATAATGTCACAAGATTCATCCGAATAGTCAATAGTCAATAAGACATAGTCAATAAGACAATCCAAGAGGAAAACATGGAAACCTCATTACCCTACGAAGAAGAAAGGCACGAGGTGCCGGATTACACGGAGCGCATTCAAAGCCAGTTGCCGGCGTTGCATCTCCTCATGAAAATGGGATGGCAATACCTGCCCCCGGCCGAGACCGTCCGCCTGCGCGATGGCCGCCTCGGTTCCGCCATCCTGGAGCCGATCCTGGCCGAGCATATCCGGACCCAATGCCGGTTTGACTTCAAGGGTCAGTCCCGCCCCTTCACCGAAAATGCCATAGCCAATGCCATTCAGGCGCTGAAAGCCTTTCGCGCGACCGGGGCATCCCACCAGAACGAGCAGATTTACGATCTTCTGTGTCTCGGCATTGGGACGCCTCAGACCATCGACGGCGACACCAAAAGCTTTAATATCGCCTTCATCGACTGGAAGAATCCCGCGCGCAACACCTACCACTGTGCGGCCGAATTCAAGGTGGAGCGGATTGGACACCAGAAGCATTACGTCTCCGACATCGTCCTGTTCGTGAACGGCATTCCCCTGGTGGTGATTGAATGCAAGCGCAGCGCCTATACGGATGCCCGCAAAGACCCCATTGTCATTGCCATTAAGCAGCTGGCCGATTACCAGGCCGCGGATGGCATCCCCCAGCTTTTCCTCTATTCCCAATTGCTCATGTCCCTGGCCCGCGACAAGGCTGAATATGGAACCACCGGCACCGAGCGCAAATTCTGGTCGAAATGGCAGGAGTCCAATCAGGATGACGCCATAGTGAAGCTTCTTGCTGGTTCGGGAGACACTGCCCTCCGCACATGGGACCACTTATTTTTGCCACCGTTTGATGGGGCCGCCCAGGAATTCCGTGAAATTCTGATGCAAGGCCGCGCGGTCACGGAGCAGGATCGATTGGTCTATGCGCTCTGCCGGCCCGAACGGCTGCTGGAATTGATCTTCAAATACATCGTGTTCGACGACGGGATTAAAAAAATCGCCCGGTATCAGCAATATTTTGCCGTTAACGATATACTCGCACGCGTTCGGGCGGGCGATCCTGCCCAGCCCCGTGCGGGTGGCGTGGTGTGGCATACCCAGGGTAGCGGCAAATCCCTTACCATGGTGATGCTGGCCAAATCGCTGGCGCTGGCGCCGGACATTCTCAACCCAAAAATTGTGCTCGTGACGGACCGCGTGGACTTGGACGAGCAGATTGAAGGGACTTTCCGGGCCTGTGGATTGGAGCCGGAAAAGGCCGCCACTGGGGCGAACCTGGTCGAGTTGTTATTGGATCAAAAGGCCCACGTCGTCACAACCGTCATCCACAAATTCACCGTGGCAGCCCGGAATCGCAAGCTGCGGGAGGCGAGTCGTAACACCTTTGTACTGGTGGATGAAGGACATCGGTCCAACTACAACGAGCTTCAATCGCGCATGCGGCAATCCCTCAATGGGGCCTGCTACATCGCCTTCACCGGAACCCCGCTGGCCAAGTCCGCCAAACGCAATACGTTCCTGACCTTTGGCCCGTTGTTCCAGCCGCCCTACACCATCGCCATGGCGGTGAAGGATGGGGCGGTGGTGCCGCTGGTTTATGAGGCGAGGCACGTGCCCCAGCCGGTGGATAAAGCGGCCATCGACGGTTGGTTCGAGAAGGTCACGCTGGGATTGAGCGCGGACCAAAAGGCGGATCTCAAACGGCAGTTCGCGACCGAAGGGCAACTCAACAAGGCCGTGCAGAAAGTGCGCATGATCGCATGGGATGCGAGTCTTCATTATGCATCCAATTACCAGGGCACGGGCATGAAGGGTCAATTGGTTGCGCCGGACAAGGCCACGGCCTTGCTGTACCGGAAGTTCTTCAATGAGTTTGGGAAAGTCAGTTGTCAGGTGTTGATTTCGCCTCCGGACGAGCATGAAGGGGACAAATTGGAAGCGGAGCCGGGCGCGGAGGAAAAGGTCTTTTGGAACGAGATGATGGCCCGGTACGGCAATGAGAAAAAATACAACAAGCAGCTCATTAATGCCTTCAAGCATGGCGATGAACCCGAGATTATCATCGTGGTGGACAAGCTGCTGACGGGGTTCGATGCCCCCTGTAATGCCGTGATGTACCTCGCCCGCAAGTTGAAAAATCACACTGTACTGCAGGCCATCGCCCGCGTGAACCGCCTGTTCGAGGGTAAGGAGTACGGTCTAATTCTGGACTACAGCGGCGTGTTGGAGGACTTGGACGAAGCCATCGATTTTTACAGCAAGCTGGCCGAGTATGATCCCGACGATCTGGTCCAGACCATCACGCGGATCGAGGAAGAGACGGCGCGGCTGCCCCAACTGCACTCCGACCTGTGGGAGTTGTTCACGGCGGTGCGGGGCTCGAAAGATCATGAGGCGTATGAATCGCTCTTACGCGATCCGGAATTGAGGAACCGGTTTTATGATCGGTTCGGATTGTTCGCCCGGACCTTGGCCCTGGCGCTTTCGTCCACCTCTTTCCTGGAGAAAACGCCCGAACGGATCATTGCGGGCTACAAGAAGGATCTGAAGTTCTTCCAGAATCTTCGGGCAGCCGTCTCGGTCCGTTTTCAGGAGCGGGTGGACTTTTCCGAGTATGAGCCCCGCATCCGTAAACTCGTGGATACGCACGTGGGAGCGGGCGAGGTGATGTCTCTTGGGAAGCCGATCAATCTCTTTGATGCCGGGGAGCGGCAGAGGGTGCTGGAAGATCAGGGCAAGAGCACTGAGGCCAAGGCGGATATGATTGCCTCGGCCACGCGGAAGATCATCGAGTCCGAGATGGGCAAGGACCCCGCGTTTTACCGGAAATTCTCCCAGTTGCTGGAGCAAGTGTTGGCTGATCTGGAGGCCAAGCGGGTGGCGGCCGTGTCGGCGTTGTCGAAACTGGCGGACATCGCCACCAAGGTCGCAACCCACACCGATGAACAAGTGCCGAAGGAACTGGTGGGCCAGGACATGGCTCGCCGGTTTTACGGAAGCATGCGGGAAGCAATGGCCCCGTATGTAATCGACAAAACCGATCCGACCCCGCTAATGGCCCTAGCGATTGTGAAGCGCATTGGGAAGTTCAAAATCCGTGATTGGCGCGACAACTCCGACGCGCTTAATCGCATGCGTCTGGAGATCGATGACGTCTGCTGTGAGGTGTCCCACGAAATGGGCATCGAACTGCCGTTGGATATGCTGGATAAGCTGCGCGACATGTGTATTGAGATTGCGATCGCCAATGAAGATTGAAGCCCAGGATCGGATGCTTGAATTTGGCGTTCGCCGGATACCGTATCGCCTGTTCAAGGAGGAACGGAAACGATTGCGGGTGGTAGTTTTGCCGGATTGCACCGTAGATGTTTATGTGCCGCGCGCATCCGAGGAAGTGGCGGTGAGGGAGGCGATTCAACGAAAAGCCGGGTGGATTGCCCGGATGGTGGATCGGATGGAAGCTTTTCGCCCTCTGCCGGGCATGAAAAGTTTTGTCAGTGGGGAAACCTTCCTTTATCTTGGCCGTCAATACCGGCTGCGTGTGGAGGAGGGGAAGTTGCGGCCGGCCCGTCTTCGCGGGCGGTATCTTGAGGTTTCGGTGCCCGATAAGGGGGATGCGATTCGTATTCGAGGAATTGTGGAGCGATGGTACGCGGCTCGCGCGCGGGAAATTTTAGGAGAACGGGTCATGCGCTGTCTGGATATTGCCGGCCGGCATGGCGTGCCAAAGCCAGTGGTTGTTTTTCGGAAAATGCGCACGCGATGGGGCAGTTGCACGGCGGCGGGGCGTGTGACGTTAAATGTGCATTTGGTTCAGGTCCCCATACATGGAGCCGAGTATGTGATCATGCACGAACTGTGCCATCTGGCGCATCACAATCATTCGCCTTCTTTTTATCGGCTGCTGTCGAGATGCATGCCCGATTGGGAAAAGAGGAAAAAGGTTTTGGATCCGATTGCATTGCCGATGTGAGAATATAGGTTGCGGGCATGAGACGGCTGGTCTCAGTTTCAAGAGAGGGTTGAAAAAAAATGTCGATTGATCTTCTATGGGCGGTGCTGGCGGGGGCCGCGTTTTCCCTGATCGCGCTGGCTTACCGGTCCAATTCGGCCCAGGGCGTGGCGCCGGCTTTTGCGGCCATCGGGTTTGGGCTGGGGGGGCTGGCCTGGTTCGGGCTTCGTTCCTTTTATGGGTCCGACGCGCCCGGGTTTGGCGCGCCCGGCCTGATCTGGATCTGGGGCCTGTTGGTCGGCTTGTCGCAGGGGGCGTTGATCTACCTGTACCGGGTGGGGCTGCGGCATGGCCCGCTGGGCCCGCTATGGTGCGCGGGCAGTCTCACGTTCGTCTCGCCCGCCATTTTTTCCGCCTGCGTGCTGCGGGAGCAGTTGAACGGATGGCAGTGGGCGGGGATGGCGACCGCCTTTTTGTGCGTGGTGGTTTCATCCCTCGGGCATGGGGAGGAGCCGGACGCCGCGGGCACGCGCCGCGCCACGGCGGGGCAGCGGCTGCTTTTTGGCGCCTTGCTGCTGGCGATGGTGTTCCTAACCGGTTTGCTGGGCGTGGTGCTCAAGCACATGGCCGTCACCCTGCGCGACGGGGCGCCGTTGAACCCGCGGTACAACGACTGCTTCATGCTGGGCATGTACGCGAGTCTGACGCTTTGCGTGCTGGGGGAGATCTGGAAGAGCGCGCGGCCCGCCGCGCGGCCGAAGCTGTTGATACGGAACGCCCTGCTCGCGGGTTTCGGCTCCGTGGTGGGCATGGTGTTGACGGCACGGGTTTCGGACATGGCCGGGGGGATCGGCTTTGCGCTGATTTCGGTTTCGTGCGTTCTGGCGGGCGCGCTGGTCACCTCGTTTGTCTTCGGCGAAAAACGCAATCCGGCCTGGTACGCCACGCTGTTGCTGGCTGTGGCGGCGATGCTGCTGTTCAATATGGCGGGGTAAGCGGCGGGGGCGCGGCCGCCGCGCCGGGTACGGGCTGGGGGGCCAGGCGTTTGAACTGATACAGGGGACGGGTGTTGAAGAATCCCGGGCTCGTGAGCTGGGAGCGAACGAAGGCCGTCAGCTCGGGGGTGGTGGCGAGCACCACAAAACCTTTTTCCTTGCTGCCCCAGAAGCGGACGCTGGCCCCGGCTGTCTTGAAGCGGGTTTCCGCCGCCCCGAGATCCATCGCGAAGAGACGAAGGGTGTTGTCCACGAGCTCCGCCTTGAAGAGCAGATGGACGGGAAGTTGTACGAGCGCGCTGAGGCCACGCGGTTCGACAGGGCTTACGGTCATGAGCAAGGCGTTGTCCACCTGGTGAAGCGAGATGCTGAACGGGGTTACGTTGGTGTCCGTGCCGATGACCAGCGCGTGATAGTTGGAGCCGCTGGGCGAGAACAGGATGGTCATTTTCTGGTCCACATCCTGCCAGGTTCCCCCGATTGAGGGCGTGAGGGTGCGGGTGCTTTCGGGCAGCCAGGGCTCGGGGGAGCGCACAAGGCAGCCGGCGAGAAGGCAGCCGGCGGCGCAGAGGGACAGCGTTTTCAAAAGCGATTTCATCACGACCTCCTTGGGGTTGGTGCGTTGCGCGAACAGGGGCATCGTAGGCCGGTATCCCGGCCGGTGCAAGGAGATAATGGGCGCAGGGCGCAGGCGCTGTCCGATCCGCATAGAGGATTTCTGGCGGGTTGCTATCTCGGTTGCGCTGGGTGCGGCGTTTCGGGCGTTCCCTGCCGCGCGCTTTTGCGCGCTGCCGGTTTCCGGCTGGAGGCTCGCGGGCAAGAGCCCAGCTCACCTCGCCGTCAACCGCCAGCATCGCAAAATCGCATCGCCAGGGTCCGCCTGATCGAAACGCCGCACCCGGTTCCACTCGCGCGCCCCAACCCTGTC
>JAWOJA010000076.1:0-23696 GCA_046484345.1 Kiritimatiellia bacterium | reverse complement strand
AATTCTCTCCCCCGTCAACAGTGACTTCCGCAGCATATTCACTGATAATTATCAGTTCCTCGGCATTCAATCCCTTGAAAATATCGCAGGATCGAAGGCGGTCATGAGGCAGCGCCTCGACCGCCTTCGGACCTGCGATATTTTCAAGGGATTGAATGCCGAGGAACTGATAATTATCAGTGAATATGCTGCGGAAGTCACTGTCGACGCGGGAGAGAATTTCATTTTTCAGGATGAAATGGGCGACTGCTTTTTCATGATCGTGGAGGGGGATGCGCTGGTTTATCGAAACGGCGATTATGAGGAGGAGGTTCCCCTGTTTGTGCTCAGCGCTGAAGAGAGTATCGGCGAAATGGGCTACTTCAGCGACGCCCGCCGGCTGGCATCCGCCCGTGCGCTAAGCAAAACGCAATTGCTCAAGATACGGTATGCCGATCTGGAGGCCGTCTTCAAGGCTGTGCCGTCCATGAGCCGCAATTTTTTGCATTTGATCACTCAAAGGCTGAAGCAGACGAATTATCAGCTGGAACGATCCATCGTCAAAAGGCGGCGGACGGAACTTTCCCTGGAAAGCATTTATAAAATGCTGGATATGACCGAGATTCTGACGCTCAGAAGCGGCATTGAAGGCCAGATCAAAAGAATCATTACTACCGCCGGCAAGATCATGGAAGCGGAACGGGCCACGCTGTTTTTGGTGGACCGCGTCAGCGGCGAGCTGTGGTCGATGGTGGCAGAAGGTCTGGAAAGCCGGGAAATCAGAATCCCGATGGGGCAGGGGATTGCCGGATGGGTTGCAGCGCACAACGAGACGCTAAACATTGAGGATGCCTATGCGGATCATTCTCCCGCTTTCTTGATTTCGACCATCCCACGGCGGCGGCGGTCATCGTCAACAACCACGACTGGATCTCGAAGTTCTCCTACATCGATTTCCTGCGCGAGGTCGGCAAGCATTTCCGGGTCAACAACATGATGGCCCGCGAGTCGGTGAAAAAGCGGATGGAGAGCGACACCGGCATCAGTTACACGGAATTCAGCTACCAGCTGATCCAGGCCTATGACTTCCTGCACCTTCACGACGCCCTCGGCGTGCGCATCCAGATCGGCGGATCCGATCAGTGGGGCAACATCACGGCCGGTACGGAATTGGTCCGCCGCCTGCGCGGGGAGGAGGCCTTCGGGCTGACCTTCCCGATCGTCTGCGACAGCACGGGGAAGAAGTTCGGCAAGTCGGAAGGCAACTCGATTTTCCTCGACGCCAACCGCACCTCTTATTACGATTTTTATCAGTTCTTCATCCGCACGGCCGATGCCGACGTAATTCGTTTCCTGCGTATCTTCACCTTCCTTTCGCTGGAAGAGATCGCGGAGCTCGAGCGGGAGCTCGAGAAGAATCCCGACGCCCGCCTGCCGCACCGCAAGCTGGCCGAGGAGATGACCCGCTGCGTGCATGGGCCGCGCGGACTGCGCCTGGCCGAGGAGGCCAGCCGCGTGCTCTTTGGCGGCGACCTGGCGGGGCTGAGCGTGGACGAGCTGCTGGCGATCTTTTCCAACGTGCCGTCCACCGAGCTGGCCCGGACGGCCGTGGAAGGCCTGCCGGTGGTCGATCTGGCCGTGGCCGCGGGGCTCTGCAAAAGCAAGGGCGAGGCCCGGCGGCTGATCGCCAGCGGCGGGCTCTACCTCGGCAACCGCCGCGTGGAACGGGCGGAGGAGACGGTGGCGGACAGCGACAAGATCGAGGGCCGTGTGATCGTGCTGCGGTCGGGAAAGAGAAATTTTCACCTCGTCAAGCTGGCGGGGTAGGCCGCAAACGGCGGCGGGGAGCGACCATGCAACTGGCAGTCGTGGGAATGGGTCTGATCGGCGGCTCGGTCGCGCGCGACCTGAAGCGCGCCGGATTTGCCGACCGTGTGATCGGGGTGGGCAACAAGCCCGAGACCACCGCCGAGGCGATGCGCCTGGGCTTGGTCGACAAAACGGCCTCCCTGGAGGAGGCGGTGAAAGAGTCCGACCTCGTGGTCCTGGCCGTTCCCGTCGACGTCGCGATCCGGATGTTGCCCCGGGTGTTGGACCTGATGCACGACCGCCAGACGGTTACCGACATGTGCTCCACCAAGCGCAGCCTGATGGAAAGCGTGGAGTTGCATCCGCGCCGGGCCCGGTTTGTCGGCAGCCATCCGATGGCGGGCACGGAAAACTCCGGACCGGGCGCCGCGATGGAGGGCTTGTTCCGCGGCAAGATCAGCATCCTGTGCGACACGGAGCGCAGCGCGCCGGACGCCGTAACCCGGGTCGAGGCGCTGTATGCCGCCCTGGGCATGAACTTGGTCTATATGGACGCGGCCCGGCACGATTTGCACGTGGCCTACGTCTCGCACCTGTCGCACGCGGTTTCCTACGCCCTGTCCCTGACGGTGCTCGACAAGGAGCGCGACGAGCGGCAGATCTTCAACCTCGCGGGCGGCGGCTTCGCCTCCACCGCGCGCCTGGCCAAAAGCGGCGCGGCCATGTGGACCCCCATTTTCCTGAACAATTCGGACTGCATCCTTCCGGCGCTGGACGCCTATCGCGAGCACCTGACCGCCCTGCGCGAGGCCATTGCCCGCCAGGACAAGGATGCGCTCGACAGCCTGATCGAACGGGCCAATGATATTCGCCGGATTTTGGGGTGAAAGGCGAGAGAAGGGACGAAAGGGACCTAAGGAACCTAAAGGCGTCGATTTAAAAAGCGTTGACCAGTTCCTCAAGACTGTTGATCGTGTAATCGGCGAGGGGCGCAAACAGGGTATTGCGTTCGTTCAGCAGCAGGCAGGTGCGGGTTCCCGCACTTTTTCCGCAGGTCAGGTCGTCCCGGTAATCGCCCACCAGCAGCACGGCGGCGGGCTCCAGGTTCCAGATTCCGCAGATGTGCAGCGCGGGTGCGGGATCGGGCTTGAAGGTGGGGAAGTCGCGCGTGATCACCACCGAGAAATGGGTGTTCAGCTCCGTCTGCAAGTGCCGCACCGTCACGGCCGTGTTGCGGGTCAGGATGGCCTTGGGGATTTTCCGCTCGTCGAGCCGCCGCATCAGAGCTTGCGCGCCCGGCTGGAGTTGCAGCCGGAAGCGGCCCTCTTCCTCGATTTCCTCGATGATGCCGAAGGCCCAGGCCTGGCGGTCGGCCGGCCAGGCGCGCACGGTTGCGAGAATGTCGCCCTCGGCGATTCCCAGGCGCGCGCGCATGAGGGCGAAATCCAGAACGGGAACGGTCAGCGTGCCGTCCATGTCGAATATCACGCCCTGGATCTCGCGCAGCGTCTTCATTTTGCTTCCGGGGTCGGTGTGTCCTCGGCCAGCAGGTCGTTGATGGAGCAGGCGGCCTTGCGTCCTTCGCCCATGGCCAGGATGACCGTGGCCGCGCCCAGCACGATGTCGCCGCCCGCATAGACCCGGTCGATGGAGGTCTTGGCGGTTTCGGGGTCGACCACCAGGTTGCCGCGTTTGTTGACGTTCAGGCCGGGCGTGGTCTGCTTGATGAGCGGATTGGAATCGTTGCCGATGGCCACGATGACGGTATCGACCTCCATGAGGAAGGCGCTGTCCGGGACTTCCACCGGCCGCCGGCGGCCGGAGTCGTCGGGTTCGCCCAGCGTGTAGCGCACCACTTCCATGCCGGTGACCAGGCCGTATTCGTTGCCCAGGATGCGGCGGGGATTTTCCAGCATGTGGAAGATCACGCCTTCCTCCTTCGCGTGGCCGACCTCCTCGACGCGGGCCGGCATCTCCACCTCCGTGCGGCGGTAGACCAAATGGACTTCCTGGGCGCCGAGGCGGAGGGCCATGCGGGCGGCATCCATGGCCACGTTGCCGCCGCCGAGCACGGCGACCTTGCGGGACTTGAAGATGGGCGTGTCGGCGCGGGCGGTGTCGTAGGCCTTCATCAGGTTGGCGCGCGTGAGGTATTCGTTGGCCGAAAAGACGCCGACGAGGTTTTCGCCCTCGATGTTCATGAACTTGGGCAGGCCGGCGCCCGTGCCCACGAAGACGGCGTCGAAGCCGTCCTTGGCGATCAGGTCCTGCAGTTTGCGCGTGCGGCCCACGAGAAAGTTGGTCCGGATTTCGACGCCCATGGCCTTGAGCGCCTCGATTTCCTGTTCGACGATTTTCTTGGGCAGCCGGAATTCGGGAATGCCATAGAGCAGCACGCCGCCGGGTTTATGGAAGGCCTCGAAGAGGGTCACGGCGTGGCCCTCGCGGCGCACATCGGCCGCCACGGTGATACTGGCCGGGCCACTGCCGATGACGGCCACGCGCTTGCCGGTGGCGGGCTTGACGGGCGGGAGCCGGAACGACTGGGACTCGCGCTCGAGATCGGCGGCATACCGTTCCAGCCGGCCGATGGAAACGGCCCGCTCCACGGACTTGAGCGATTTGCCGACCGTGCAGCGCTCCTGGCACTGGACTTCCTGCGGGCAGACGCGGCCGCAGACAGCCGGCAGAAGGCTGTTGCGCCGGATGATGCCGATGGCATCCTCGTCGCGACCCTCGGCGATGGCCTTCACGAAGCCGGGAATGTCGATCTTGACGGGGCAGCCCTGGATGCAGGGGGCGTTTTTGCACTGGATGCAGCGGAGCGATTCCAGCCGGGCCTGCTCGCGGGTGTAGCCCTGGGCGACTTCGCGCATGTTGGCGCGCCGTTCTCCGGCCGGCTGCGCGGGCATCTCCTGCGGGGGGATGGCCATGCGGTCGCGGGCGGTCAGGGTTTTGCCCTTCAGCGCTGCCAGCTGTGCGGCCGCCTCTTTTTGCAGTTCTTCGCGGGTACGGTGACTCATGAACGGGCTTCCTTTTTCAGCCGGGCGGCTTCGAGGTCGAGATGGCATTGATGGTGGGCCGCTTCCTCCTGGCCCTTGTAGGCGCGCAGGCGGCGCATCATGTTGTCGAAATCCACCTGGTGGCCGTCGAACTCGGGCCCGTCCACGCAGACGAATTTGACTTCGCCGCCCACGGTCACGCGGCAGCCCCCGCACATCCCCGTGCCGTCGACCATGATGGTGTTGAGCGAAACCATGGTGGGCACGGCGTACGGGCGGGTCGCCTCGGAGCAGACCTTCATCATGATGGGCGGGCCGATGATGATGCAGGCGTCCGGCTTGGGCTGGCGTTCGCACAGCTCCTTGAGCGGCTCGGTGACCAGGCACTTGCGGCCGTAGGATCCGTCGTCCGTGCAGATGACGAGCTCATCGGCCAGGGCCCGCATCCGGTCTTCCATGATGATCAGGCTTTTGTTGCGCGCGCCCATGATGACGACCAGCTTGTTGCCGGCTTTTTTCATGGCCTGCACGATGGGGTGCAGGGGGGCGACCCCGATGCCGCCGCCGACGGCCACGACCGTGCCGACCTTTTCGATGTGCGTCGGCCGGCCCAGCGGGCCGAGGATGCTTTCGATGCTGTCGCCCGGCTCCTTGTCCGCCATTTTGTGGGTGGTCTTGCCGACGGTCTGGAAGACCAGCGTGATGGAGCCTTCCGCGGGATCGGCATCGGCGATGGTGAGGGGGATGCGTTCGCCGTAATGGTTGTCGACCTGCACGATGACGAACTGGCCCGGTTGCCTCTCTTCGGCGATCAGGGGAGCCACCACGCGAAGCAGGAACACTTCCTCGGAAAGTTGCTGTTTGAACAGGATTTTATGCATCGCTTAACTGCCTTTTCTGTTTTTACAATCCGAAGAAACGCCGCGCGTTTCCGCCCTCGAGCATGGCCGTGATTTCCGGGCTGAACCCCAGCGATCGCAGGTCGGCCAGCGTCTCCTCCTGGGGCACCCACGGCGCGTCCGACCCGAAGAACACATACTGGGGGCCGTGTTTTTCGATGATGTCCCGAATTTCCGATTTCGCCAGATAGCGGAAGGACCAGGACATTTCCATGTAAACGGGCCGGCCGATGAACCAGCGCCGGACCGCGTCGTAATCGTACCAGGCCCCCAGGTGCGAGGCCATGAAACGCATTTCCGGAAAAAGGTCCAGGACCCGCAGGATCTGCCGGGGGGTGCAGATGTCGTCGCACGGGTAGGAGACGTCGTACCCGGTATGGGACGCCAGGCACAGGCCCTCGGCCTGGAGTGTTTCGTAAAGGGGAAAGAGGCGTTCCTCGTCGAAGACAAATTCCTGGTAATAGGGATGGAGCTTGATGCCCTTGTAGCCCTCGGCCTTGATGGCGCGCAGGTGGCTTTTGAGCTCCGGGTCGTCCGGGTGAACCGACGGGAACGGCAGGATGCGGTCGGAGCGCGCGGCGGCGCAGAAATCCATGATGGGGCCGAACTGGTTCGGCTTGGTGGCGATGTTGAGCAGCAGGGCCTTGTCGATCCCGCTGCGGTCCATCGAGCGCAGCAGGCTCCCGAGCGTGCCGTCGAGCACATGCTTCGAGCCCCCCCGCGTTTCGATCGAGGCGATGGCCCGGGCGGCGATGGCGTCGGGAAAGGCGTGGGTATGGCAGTCGATGATCATGCCGGGGCGGGCTGTCCTGCCGAGGCGGCCGCGCGGCCGGCGTGGAAAACGGCAATGTTGGAGGCGACAATGGCCTTGCTTTTCGAGGCGAACTGCGCGGCGATGGCCGCCTCGAGCGCGGCCGGGGGCAGCGGCATGAAGGCCGAGGCCGCGCCCAGCATGGCCATGTTGACCGCGCGGGGGGAGCCGAGGTCGCGCGCCAATTTTTCGGCGTTGAAGAGGAACGGCCGGGGCAGGCCGCGGATTTCGGCGTAGATGGCTTCGGCTTCGGGATAGGGATCAATGTTGCGGATGGGTTCGGAATTGGAGACAACCCAGCCGTTGGCCAGGTCGAGCCAGGGCAGATAGCGGAGGGCTTCGAGCGGTTCCATGGCCAGGATCATGGCGGCGCAGCCGCGCGGCACCAGGTCCGAATGGATCGGCTTGTCCGAGAGGCGCAGGTGGGCCAGCACGGAGCCGCCGCGCTGGGCCATGCCGTGCACTTCGGACTGCTTCAGGTGCAGGTTGAGGTTCAGGGCCGCGCGGCCCAGAGCGGCGGCGATGGACAGGATGCCCTGGCCGCCGACGCCCGCGATGATCATGTCGTATTTCATGTCAGCCTTTTCTCTTGATCTGGATGCAGGCGCGCCGGGCGATCAGCACGGAGACGCCGGGCCAGGCGATTTCCTCGCGCAGGATTTGGGCGTTTTCGGCATGGTGCTTGGCGAGGGGCAGGAGAACCCGGATGTGGGCCGGATCCACGCCGATGCCCGCGCAGATGCCCTCCAGCCGGTTCAGGGCCAGCGACTCCTGGCCGCCGGTCATGCCCGTGATCTCGTTGTCGAGGATGAGGAGTTTGACCGGGCTGTTTTCGGCCACCGCATCGAGCAGTCCGGTGATGCCGGAATGGGTGAAGGTGGAGTCGCCGATGACGGCAATGGCGGGCCGCAGGCCCGCATCGGCCGCGCCCTTGGCCATGGTGATGGAGGCGCCCATATCGACGCAGGTGTGGATGGATTCATAGGGCGGCAGCGCGCCGAGCGTGTAGCAGCCGATATCCGCGAAGACGCGGCCCGCGGGCCGTTCCGCCATGACTTCGTTCAGGAAGGCATAGGTGTCGCAATGCGGACAGCCCCGGCAGAGGGCGGGGGGGCGGGCGACGACGAGCGCGGGGACGGCGGGGCCTTCGGGGCGGCTGCGGCCCAGCGCGGAGGCCACGTTTTCGGGCGTCAGCTCGCCGGTGCGGGGGAGGGTGCCGTCCAGGCGTCCGCGGATGTGCATGGCCGGCTTGGGGAAGAGCCCGACCAGTTGCTCCTCGATGAAGGGGGCGCCGTCCTCGAGCACGAGGATGGAGTCGCAGGCGGCCTGGAGGGAGCCGATGCGGTCGGGCGACAGGGGATACTGCCCGACTTTCAGAATGGGATAGGGGCAGTCGCCATCGGGGTAGCACTCGTTCAGGTAATTGAAGGCGATGCCGGCGGCGATGATGCCCACGCGGCGGTTGGATCCGGGGATGAACCGGTTCCAGGGAAAGGCGTCGGCCTGCCGGGTGATTTCCGGCATGCGCGCCAGGAGGTTGGCCCAGTTGCGGCGCGCGTGGGCGGGCAGCAGCACCCACTGTTTGGCATTGGAGGAGGCGTTGAGCGGGTTTTCGGCGCGGGCCGGGGCGGTGGCGACATCCCCGCGCGAGTGGGCGAGGCGGGTGGTGAAGCGCAGCAGCACGGGCAGGCGGATCTGCTCGGAGAATTCGAAGGCCGAGCGGATCATGTCGTAGGATTCCTGCTGGCAGGAAGGTTCGCAAACCGGAACGGAGGCGAACTTGCCGTAGAAGCGCGAGTCCTGCTCGTTCTGGCTCGAATGCATGGAGGGATCGTCGGCGGCGACGACGACGAGGCCGCCGTGGACCCCGGTGACGGCGGCGTTGATGAAGGCATCGGCCGCCACGTTGAGGCCGACGTGTTTCATGCAGACGAGGGCGCGCTTGCCGGCGTAGGACATGCCGAGCGCCTCTTCCATGGCGGTTTTTTCGTTGGCGCTCCATTGGCGGTGAATGCAGCGGGCGGCCGCTTCGGGGGAATGCTGGACGAATTCCATGATTTCCGTGGAGGGGGTGCCCGGGTAGGCGTAGACGCCGCTGATGCCGGCGTCGAGGGCGGCCTGGGCCACGGCTTCATCGCCCAGAAAAACTGTTTTCCTGTTGTCCATGTGGGGAAGGGGTCCTCTTATTGTTGCGGCTGATCCCGCGGCGGCGCGGTGATGACGAT
Source organism: Kiritimatiellia bacterium (assembly GCA_046484345.1). Lineage (GTDB taxonomy): Bacteria > Verrucomicrobiota > Kiritimatiellia > CAIKKV01 > CAIKKV01 > CAIKKV01. Next base: position 14,971 of record JAWOJA010000076.1, on the reverse strand, counting down.
GTTTCCCTGGCGCGTTTCAAAAGCCGACACGGAGCCATCGGTGACGGCAACGGTGGTGTGGTCGGTATGAGAAATGATTTCGCACCCCAGCGCCAGCGTCGTCACCCCCAAGATCATCCAGACAGCCTTTTTCATCCAGCGATTATAGCGAATGAGACCCGAAGGAAACAAGAATGGATTCCAATTTCACGCGACGCGAGGTGCAAAATAAAACGCATGATTTAGAGAAGGAGCGGAGAAAGCAGGCAGATGCGGAAATGGCCCAAGGACTCAGGGAGCCCAAAGGGGTCCCTGGGAGGGCCTCCGCATCGCCCCCCATGGGGGGCGGCCAAAAAAAGAAATGCCCCATGAGCCAAAATCTGGTTTTCTTAAGGTTACAGCCAAAAAGAATTCGGCAGAGCAACGGTTTTTTCTGTAAATTCGTTTAGGCGGGTCACGGCATAGCCTCCATGTTGAGATAAATTTTGTCGGATTCCCAATCTTCGCTGATCTCCATGAGCGGGGACCCGGCGGCGGCGGGCATCCGGATAACCGCTATTGCGCCCTCTTCCGGCGCTCGGCCGCCCAGGTGGTCCAGATGCCCAGCTCATACAGCACCACCAGGGGGCCGGCCAGGATGAAAAGGCTGAAGGGGTCGGTCGTGGGCGTGACGATGGCCGCCAGGATCATGATCAGCACGATGGCATGCCGGCGCTTGTCCCGCAATTGGCGCGACGTGATGACCCCGAAATAGCCCAGGAGCAGGACCCCTACCGGCAGCTCGAACGTGACGCCGAAACAGGCCAGGATGAGCAGGATGAACCGCACGTAATCCGTGGCCCGGAAAAACTCCACCGGCACGCCCATCCATTCGTTGAACCACAACATGATCTTCAGCGAGGCCGGCAACATGAAGAAATAGCCCATTGCCACACCCGCCGCAAAGAGCACGGCGGCGTAGGCCAGCGAGAGTGACACGGCCCGGCGCTCCCGGCGCGTGAGGCCCGGGAAGACGAACCCCGCGAGGGCCACCAGCATGAAGGGCAGGGCGATCACAAAGGCCCCCCAGAGCCCCGTGGCCATGGCGAGCTGCAGCCCCCCCGTGACCTCGAAGCTGCGCAGGAAGGTGTCGGGATTTTTTCCGGCCCCGGCCAGCGGCAGCTTGAGCCACTGGAAAATACGGGGGGCCAGGGGAAAGGCGATGGCCAGGCCAATGGCAAAGGCGAGCGCGGCCTGGAAAAGCGCGCGGCGCAGGTCATCCAGGTGCCCGAAGAACGACATGAGGGCCGGGCGGTCGGCCTCAGCCGGCGCGGGGCGCGTCGGGCGGTCCGGATTCGTCGGGCGCTCCGGATCGGTCCGGAGTCTTTGTTCCTCTATTGGGGTCAGCGTCATATTCCTCCGGGAGCCCGGGGGGCTCCGCGTCCGGACCGGGCGGGGGGGGCTGTTCCGGTTCGCCCCGCAACAGCTGGTCCTTGAAATCCTGGAAAGCGTTGTGGAACTGGGCGCTGGTGCGCCCGAGCATGCGGGCGATTTCGGGCAGGCGTTTGGGGCCGAACAGCAACAGGACGACGACCGAGATGATGAGGATCTCGCCGCCGCCCAGCGATTCCAGAAAGGCCATGTTCGGTGAAAAGGGCATGGTAAAAAGAAAGGCGGATTGTTCAGATCCGCCCCCCGGTGTTTGAGATGTCAGGCCGCTTTATTCGTAGATCGCGAAATCGGCGCGGCGGTTCTGGCTCCAGTCGGATTCGCCGTGGCCGGGGGAAACGGGCTTTTCCTCGCCGTAGCTGAGCGTCTGGACCTTGCTCTCCCCGACGCCGGCGTTCAGCAGGCAGGCCCGCACGGCCTGCGCCCGGCGCTCGCCGAGGGCCATGTTGTATTCGGCCGTGCCGCGTTCGTCGCAGTTGCCTTCGACCACGACCTTGTAGGCGGGGTTCTCGTTGAGGAAGGAGGCGACCTTCTCGGCCTTGGCGACTTCCGAATCGTCCACCTTGGCGCTGTCGAAGTTGAACATAACGGGATCAAGGTTCACGTCCACGCGCGCGCCGTACTCGGTCACTTCGCGATCGGGCAGGCTAGACACTTCACCCGGCAGGGAGCTGGCGCCAATGTCGGTGGGATCGCCCATCATTTCGGAGCCGCCATTGGCTTTTTTCTTGCGGCAACCCGAGGTGGCGACCAGGGCGACAATAAGGAACAGACCCATCAATTTCAAACCATGCTTCACGTGACTTCTCCTTGTAAGTTGCTTACGGCAACAGGGGCGACCAGGCGGCGCTTCTCCAATTGCCTTCAACTCTGAGCAACGGTATAGAAGGTTTGCCCATGGTGTCAAGGATATAGATGGCCGAACCGCGTCCCGACGTGCGGGTGCAGGCGATATGCCGGCCGTCGGGCGCCCAGGTCGGATCCTCGAAATTGTCGGTATCCCCGGTGAGATCGGTCACATCGCCCGAAACGGGATCGTAGACGCAGATGCGGTAGCGGCCGGCCCGGCGGCTGGCGAAGGCGATGCGGCCGTCGGGGCCCCAGTCGGGCGAGACGTTTTCCGAGCCCGAAACGGGCACCCGGGTGCGTTCGCCGCTGTCGCGGTTCATGATGTAGAGCTGGGGCGAGCCGCTGGAGTCGGAAACAAAGACGAGGCGCTGGCCGTCGGGCGACCACGAAGCGCCCGTTTCGGCGGCCGAGCCGGTGGTGGTGAGGCGGAAGAGCCGCCCGCCCTTCACGGGGGGGCGCAGGATGTAAAGTTCGGGGTTGCCGCTGACGGAGAGGGTCATGGCGATTTCCCGGCCGTTGGGCGCGTAGGCGGCGCTGGTGTTCAGGCCGTTGTAGCCCGCCAGCAGGGAGAGCTCGCGCCGGGCGAGGTCGATCGTGTAGAGGTCGGGGTAGCGCCGGCGGTAGGAGGTGAAGACGATTTTCTTGCCGTCGGGGGACCAGGCCGGATAGAGGTTGATGCTGCGGTCCTTCGTGAGTTGCTGGAGGTTCTCGCCGTCGGAATCGCACATGTACAGCTCCCACGACCCGGTGCGGTTGCCGGCCAGAACGAGCTTGGAGCTCACATAGGGCTTGGCCTCGGCAATGGCCTGCAGGAGCGCGTCGGCCACCTGGTGGGCCAGCCAGCGCGCGTTGCCGTCGGTCCGGACGAACGCGCGGCGGAAGCCGACGGAGCGGACCTCGATCTGGGCCGTGGCGGGCGGGGAGAATGTTCCCGTTATCGGATACGCGCCGCCTTCGGCCACCACCGTGATGGCGCCGGAACGGGTCAGGTCGTTCCGCAGGGTGCGCTTGAATTCGGCGCCGCCCGCGCCGTCGGCCCGGAGGCCGGCGAGGTCGACGGCATACCCGGCGGTCTTGCTGACGACGATCTGCGCGCGGGCCGCGCCGGAGAGAAGAACGCCGAGGGCCAGCGTCAGGAGCGTGATGGTTTTCATAGCTGCTTTTCTTAGCGAAGCGGGCGCGCCCTGTCAACCCTTATCGGGCTCCCAAATCTTCGTTTGTGGGATGGATTACCGCGGGGCGCGGCGTTTCGGGCGTTCCCTGCCGCGCGCTTTTGCGCGCTACCGGTTTCCGGCTGGAGGCTCGCGGGCACGAGCCCAGCTTACCTCGCCGTCAACCGCCAGCATCGCAAAATCGCATCGCCAGGGTCCGCCTTAACGAAACGCCGCACCCGGTTCCACTCGCGCGCCCGCGATCTGTCGATCAGCTGGGGCGGCGCGCGAGCTGGTTTCCGATATAAGCCCGATAAAGGTGCGGCCGTCAAACTCTGTCGGGCGTAACATGGGAACCGAAATCGCGTGCCGCCCGCCATGCCCGACAGGGCTGGGGCGCGCGAGTGGAACCGGGTGCGGCGTTCCGTTAGCCGGAATATGGCGAGCCGATTTTTCGATGATGAGGGGCGACGGCGAGGTGACGTGGAATAATGGTCCCGGCGCCTCCAGCCGGAGCCCCTCAGCGCGGAAAAGCGGACGCCAGATGACGGCCGGAACGCCGCACCCAGCTCAACCCAAAACACAGGAGTCAAAGAATTTAGACTATGGCGAAGAGTCGGGGCCCGATTCGGCGCTCCCGCGGTCGGGATGGCGGGCGCGCCACTTCATCTGTCGGGCGATGCCCATGAGGATGGTGACATCGTCCACGGTCATTTTGCCGCGCGACCAGACCCGGCGCAGGCCGAGCATCATGTGGTCGGCCTTGTCCTCGTCCATGAACCCGATATCGAGCAGCGTTTCGCGCCAGATCCCGAAGAGCCGCTCGCGAAGCCCCGCGGGCGCCTCGCCCGACTTTTCCAGCGGCGCTTCAAACGTGCCGGAGGCGACGAACAGCTCGTAGGCGCAGACCATGACCGCCTGGGCGAGGTTGAGCGACACGTAATTGGGGTGGGAGGGGATCCGGATCAGGTGCGTGCACAGCGCGATCTCCTCGTTGAACAGGCCCTTGTCCTCCCGCCCGAACACGAGGGCCACGGGGCCCTTTTCGGCCTCCTCCAGGGCGCGCGGGGCCACTTCCCGAGGCGAGGCCGCATGCTGGCGGTAAAGGCCAAGCCGCGCGGTGGCGCCCATGACGAGCCCGCAGTCGGCCACCGCCTCGGCGAGTGTGGCCACCTCCCGCCGGGCCTCGAGGATCGGCTTGGCCCCCACGGCCATCTTGCGCGCTTCCTCCATGTCCAGCCCCGGCGGGGCCACCACGACCAGCTCGCTCAGGCCCGTGTTGGCCATGGCCCGGCAGACCGAGCCCACATTGCCTCCGTAGAGCGGGTTCACCAGAACAATGCGTATGCGGTCCAAACGGGGCATCGGGCAACTTCCTTTCTATTGTCAGCCGTTGCCAAACATGCTACCTTGCCAGCCAGATCGAAACAATCCAAAGTTGGTTCCGCCGGCTGTGCGGACCAGGGTTGCCTCGCGGTGCCCCGCATGGAGGCGGTTATGGACGAATTGCTTAAAGTGTTGCGGTTGAATGCGATGGAGTCGCCCGAGGACCTCGCCCGGCAGCTGAATGTGACGCCGGACGAGATTCGGGCTAAGATCCGCGATTACTCCAAACAGGGGGTCATCCGGGGCTACCACGCCATTGTCAACGAGGAGGCGCTCGAGCTGGACATTGTGCGCGCGGTGATCGAGGTGCGCATCACGCCCGAGCGCGAAGGCGGTTTTGACCGCCTGGCCTCGCGGATCGGCCGGTTCGACGAGGTCGATTCCCTCTATCTGATGTCGGGCGGGTACGACCTGCTGGTGTTCGTCTCCGGCCGCACGCTGAAGGAAGTGGCCGCTTTCGTGGCCGCCAAGCTTTCCACGATGGAGGGCGTGCTGTCAACGGCCACCCATTTCCTGCTCAAGACTTACAAGGAACACGGCATTTTGATGGAAGCGAAAGAAACGAATGAACGGCTCCAAGTCTCCCCGTAATCGTGTGGCCGACTATCTGCGGAGCGTGCCACGGTCGGGAATCCGCGACTTTTTCGATCTGGTCAGCTCCCGCAAGGACGTGATCAGCCTCGGCATCGGCGAACCGGATTTCGTCACGCCCTGGCGCATCCGGGACGCCTCCATCTTCGCCCTGGATCGCGGGGCCACCAGCTACACCTCCAACCGCGGCCTGTTGAAGCTGCGCCAGGCCGTTTCCGACTATGTCGACCGCCGTTTCCATGTCCGTTACGATGCCGAGACCGAGATCCTGATCACGGTGGGGGTCAGCGAGGCGCTGGACCTGGCGGTGCGCGCCTTGTGCAACCCGGGCGACGAGGTGCTCTACCACGAGCCCTGCTATGTCTCCTACCCGGCGGTGGTCACCTTCGCCCACGCCGTGCCCGTGCCGATTGCCACCCATCGCGAGCAGGGCTTCCGCCTCACGCGCGCCATGATCGAGCCGCACCTGACGCCGCGGTCGCGCGCGCTGATGCTCAATTTCCCGACCAATCCCACGGGCGCGGTCATGGAGCGGCGTGACCTGGAGGGCATTGCTCAGCTTGCCGTGGAGCGCGACCTCGTGGTGCTGGCCGACGAGATCTACTCCGAGCTCACCTACGAGGGGGAGATTCTCTCCGTCGCCGCGCTGCCGGGCATGAAAGAGCGGACCATCTTCCTGCACGGATTTTCGAAGGGCTGGGCCATGACCGGCTTCCGCCTGGGCTATGCCTGCGCGCCGGCGGAGCTTTCCGAAGCCATGATGAAGATCCACCAGTACACCATGCTGTGCGCGCCGATTCTGAGCCAGGCGGCGGCGGAGGAGGCGCTGAAAAGCGACACCGAGACGACCGCCATGCGCGAGTCCTACGAAAAACGGCGCAATTTCATCCACGCGGGGCTGAACGAGGCGGGCCTGCCCTGTCACAAGCCGAACGGCGCGTTCTACGCTTTCGCCTATATCGGCGATTACGGCCTGAGTTCCAAGGAGTTCGCCCTGCGCCTGCTCGATGAGGAGAACGTGGCCTGCGTGCCGGGGTCGGCTTTCGGGGCCGGCGGCGAGGGATTCCTGCGCTGCGCCTACGCGACCTCCCTGGATGATATCCGCGAAGCCCTGGTGCGGATGAAACGGTTTGCCGGGCGGCTGGGGAAACGCGGATGACCGGCGCCAGTCCAGTTCCCGCCAGTGCGCCGCCCAAAAGGGGGGCGCTTCCCGAATGGGCGGTCATGAAGAGCTTTTTCTTCGTGATCCTCGGCGGGATGCTGTTGCTCACCTTGCCCGTTTGTCATCCGGAATTCCGCTGGACCAACCCGCTCACCGCCCTGTTCACGGCCACCAGCGCCACCTGCGTGACGGGACTGACTGTAGCGGATACGGGAACGGCATTCAGCCTGTTCGGCCAGATTGTGATCCTGTGCCTGATCCAGGTGGGAGGGATCGGGTTGATGACGCTCTCCACCTTCCTGCTGCTGGTGGTGGGCAAGCGGATGAGCATGTCGGATGAAAGCGCCATGCTGATCACCCTCGGGCTGGGCCGGGTATCGGGCCTCGGCCTGGTGCTGCGCAAGGCGATCCTGTTCACCATCCTGCTTGAAGGCGCGGGAACGGCCATCCTGTCGTGGCGCTTCTCCGCCTTCCACGGCATGGCGGCCGGCAAGGCCTTTTATATGGGGCTCTTCCATTCCGTCAGCGCCTTCTGCAATGCCGGCTTTTCGCTGTTTCCGGACAACCTGATCGGGTTCCGCGACGATCCGTGGATCGTGCTCACGCTGGCCGCGCTGCTGGTGACGGGCGGTGTCGGCTTCATCGTTTGGCATGAGTTGACGGAGATCAAGTTCTGGCGGATCAAGACCCTCCGCGGCAGCCTTTCGCTCCACACCCGGCTGGTTCTGATTTCCACCGGCATCCTGGTGGCGGTCGGGTTTTTCGGGTTCCTGGCCCTGGAGTGGCGCAACACCCTCGCGCCCCTGGACATCCCGCACCGGTTCATGGCGGCCTTGTTCCAGGGCGTTACGCCCCGTACGGCCGGCTTCAACGTGGTGGACATGGGGCAGGTGAATCCGCCGACCCTGTTCATGAACATGGTGCTGATGTTCATCGGCGGGGCGCCCTGTTCCACGGCGGGCGGCGTCAAGGTGACGACTCTGGTCGTGATGGCCCTGACGCTGAGCACCATGTTGAAGGGCCGGCGCGATGTCCAGTTCGCGGACCGGACGCTGCCCGACTCGGCCGTCCGCGAAGGGCTGGCCATTTTTGTGCTGGCCATTCTGCAGGTCATGCTCGTGTTCGGCGTGCTGCTCCTGACGGAGAACTTGGACGGGATGGTCGGCCGTTTCGGGAAGGTGGACGCCCTGTTATTCGAAACGCTCTCGGCTTTCGGCACGGTGGGCCTCTCCACGGGCATAACCCCGCAACTCTCCACCTGGGGCCGGTTCACGCTGGTAATGATGATGTTTTTCGGTCGGCTCGGGCCGGTCACGATCGCGACCATTATCGGGCGGAAGGTGGTCCGGCAACAGGTCCGGTATCCGGAAGAATACGTGCTGCTCGGTTAGGCGGCGCAAGGAGGTGTTATGCAGCGAGTGGGCATTATCGGCGGTGGACGGTTTGGATCGGCCCTGGCCTCGTGCCTGGTGCAGCGCGGCGTGGAGGTGGTCCTGCTGGACCGCGACCGCGGCATTGTCCAGCGGATGATGAGCGTGGTCTCCCGCGCCGTCGAGGGCGACGCCACCGAGATGCAGACCCTGATCGAGGCCGGTTTTGAACGTTGCGACACGGCCGTGGTGGCCATCGGCACCGACCTGGAGGGCAGCATCCTGGCCACGATGAACCTGAAGGAGCTGAAGATCCGCCAAGTGGTCTCCAAGGCCGCCACGGAACTGCACGGCAGCGTTCTGCAGCGGCTGGGGGCCGACCGGGTGATCTACCCCGACCGCGACATGGCCATCCGCCTGGCCCGGTCGATCGCGGCGCCGTCCATCCTCGATTACATCGAGCTTTCCGGCGGGGCCAGCATCGTGGAGATGAAAACACCCGCCGAGCTCGTCGGCAAGACGCTCGGCGAGGCGAAAATCCGGAACATCTACGGGGTTCATGTGCTCGCCCTGCGCCATAAGGGCGTGGACCGGGCCGAGGAAACCACCATCGCGCCCAGCGGGTCGGACACAATCAACGACGGCGACACCCTGGTGCTCTTCGGGCCCGACGAGCGGATTCGCAACATGAGCCAGAATTTCGCCTGACGGACGCAGGATGGTTGACATTAAGGGCGGGGAAGTCCACAATAATTGCCCGTCTGACTGTCCCCCAACGCAGAGGCTGTATGCACCCTATTGTCAATCACCTTGTCCAACTTCAGGAACTCGCCCTCGTGCGCGCCGAGCAGAAGGCCGCCGCGAAAGACGCCGATCTCACCCAGCTCGACGCCACGATCCAGGCCTTGACCCTTCAGCTGGCGGATGACATCCGCCTGACGGTCGGCAAGCTGCAAAAACGCGACCCGCTGTTCATTGTGCCGGTCACGAACAGCGTCTGCGCCGGCTGCGGCATGCAGTTGCCGACGAGCCTGGTGCAGATCGTGCGCCAGGGCCATCAGGTCAACAGCTGTCCCACCTGCACCCGCATTCTGTTCCACCAGGACGTATCGGTGCGCCCGGTGCAGCGGCCGCCCAGCCGCGTGGGGCCCCGCAAGATCGGCATCCAGCGGTTTTCCGACGTTTCCCTGATGATGCCCGACCTGCAGGCGACCGAGCGCGACGAGGCGATCCGCGAGATGGCGGTCAAGCTGGAGGAAACCGGCTTTGTCGACACCGCCGACCGGCTGACCGATGACGCCATCCGCCGCGAATCGATCGTCAGCACCGCCGTCGAGCACGGGATTGCCTTTCCCCACGTCCGGTGCGTGGGCGGGGGGGGGTTGACCCTGGCGCTGGGCGTGAGCCACAAGGGCATCAAGTTTGGCCAGCCGCGCAAGCTGACGCGCCTGATTTTCTTCATGGTCATCCCCACCGCCGCCAGCGCCTTTTATCTGAAGCTGCTGGCCGGCCTGGCCACGACTTTTGTGACCGACGAGGCCCGCGAGAAGCTGTTGGCGGAGACCACGCCCGAGGGCTTGTGGAAGACGCTGTGCAAGATGACGCGTCCCACGATTCCCTGATCAGACGGGCGGCCCCAGCACGAGGGCCGTATTGTGACCCCCAAAGCCGAAGCTGGTCTTCAGGCCGGTCCGCCGGTCCATGGGGGCCGCGGCCCGGCCGGCCGGGAGAATGGGGCAATCCGGGTCGGGTTCTTGCATGTTCCGGTTTCCTGGCAGCACGCCCTCCATGACGGTTTTGACCGCGGCCACCGTTTCCAGCGCCCCGCAGGCGCCCTGGGTGTGGCCGAAGTATGATTTCAGGGACAGCACGGGGATCCGGTCCGCCGGCCCGTCCAGCGCGAGGCGCAGCGCCTCCGCCTCCTTGCGGTCGCTGACCGGGGCGCCGGTTCCGTGGGCATTGACAAATCCCAGGTCGTCCGCCGGCACGCCGGCCTCGCGGAGGGCGGCCCGCACGGCCCGCGCCTGGCTTTCGGCGTCCGGGTTCGCGATATGGCCGGCATCCGAATTTTCCGCGAATCCGAGGATTTCGGCCAGGATGACAGCGCCCCGGGCGCGGGCCTGTTCGCGCTCTTCGAGCATCAGCGCCGCGGCCCCTTCTCCCAGGGCCGTGCCCTGCCGGTTCTTGTCGAAGGGCCGGCAGCAGAGGCCGGGATCGGGATGGGGCGACAGGATGCCCAGATTGTTCCAGCCCGCGACCGTCATGGGCAGGAAGACGGCGTCGGATCCGCCCGTCAGGGCGCCGTCCACGGCGCCGGAGCGGATGAGGCGCCAGGCGATGCCGAGGGCGGCCGAACTCGAGGCGCAGGCGGAGATCACGGTGTAGTTGGGGCCGCTCAGCCGGAAGCGGATGGAGATGTTGGCGGAGAGGGCGTTGTGCATGTAGCGGGGGATGGCTGTGGGCCGCACGCCCCGGATGCCCTTGTCCCGAAAAGAGTTGAAGGTTTCGTCCCAGCCGTGCGAGCAGCCGAGAGCGGAGCCGAAAATGGCGGCGTAGGGGAGGGAGCCGGCGGCCAGGCCCGCGTGGCGCAGCGCCTCCGAGGCGGCGGCCAGGCCCATGTTCACCGACCGGTCGGAGGACGAGAGGCCCTCCCGGGCCAGCGTTTCGCGCAGACGGTCCGAATCCACCTCGGCGCCGCACTTCTGGCGGCAGGCCGAGGCGTCGAAGGCGCGGATCGGGGCAAAGCCGTGCCGGCCCTCCAGCAGGGCCTGCCAGTAAGGGTGAAGCCCGATGCCCAGCGGGGAGACCACCCCCAGGCCGGTAATGACCACGCGCCGGTTGTTCATGCGCCTCAGGTGGGTAGGATGCGTTTGCCTTCGTCCAGGAATATCCCCTTCAGGTTCATGCCGAGCTGCTCGGGGTTGAAGGAGTGCAGCATGCCCTCGCGTTCGGAAATCTGGCCGTTGCGGATGAGCTGGTAAAGCGACTGGTTGAAGGACTGCATGCCGTCGCCCGAGCCCGTTTCAATCGCCGCGGCCAGCACCTCGAGCCGGTTCTTCTCGATCAGCTTGCGGACGGTCGGGGTGTTGATCAGGATTTCCACCGCCGGCTTCACGCCCGAGGGGATGCCCGGGATGAGTTGCTGGCAGAGGATGGCTTTCAGATTGCCGGCCAGGTTGAGCCGGATCTGCTCTCTTTCCGATTCCGGGAACATGTTCAGGATGCGCGTCACGGCGTGCGGGGCCGAGGAGGCGTGCAGGGTGGTGAAGACGAGGTGGCCCGTTTCGGCCGCGCCGAGCGCGGTCTCGAATGTCGTCTCGTCGCGCATTTCGCCCACGACGATGACGTCGGGGTCCTGGCGCAGCACGCGCTTGAGGGCCGCGTGGAAGCTGAGCGTGTCGGGTCCCACTTCGCGCTGTGTGATCAGGCATTCGTTGTCGGAAAACTGGTACTCGATGGGGTCCTCGATGGTCACGATCCGAAGGCGCTGCGTGTCGTTCAGGATCTGGATGAGGGCCGCCAGGGTGGTGGATTTTCCCGAGCCCGTGGCGCCGGTGAGCACGACGATGCCCTGCGGAATTTCCACCAGCTTCGCGAGAACGGGCGGCAGGCTGAGCTGCTCCAGGGTGGGCACCTTGGCCTTGACGTGGCGCAGCACCATGGCCGGGGCGCCCTGGGTGACGAAGAGGCTGACGCGAAAGCGGCCGGCCACGGGATCGAGGATCGCGAAGTCGGCTTCGCGTTCCGTGGCGAACTCCTCTTTCAGGTGCCCCGGGAGGTGCTCGGCGGCCAGGCGGGTGAGCTCCTCCGCCGAGAGTGTTGGCAGGGCCCCGACGGCCAGTTCGGCGTGAATGCGGTAGACGGGCGGACATCCGCCCTTGAGGTGGATGTCGGAGGCGCCGCGGGTGACGGCTTCAACCAGAATGTCATGAAGCGACAGGCTCATGATACGGCTCCGGGTTGGGGGTTATTGGAGACTCCGGATCATCCGCAGACCGACCGCGGCGAACAGGAGGTTGGGGAGCCAGGCGGCCAGCATCGGCGGCAGCCATTGGGACTTGCCGAGATAGAGGCACACATGGAGGGACAGGTAGAACAGGAAGAAGAATCCGAGCGAGAGGATCATGCGGGCCATGACGTTTGACCGGCCGGTCTTCAGGCCCGCCGGGATGCCCAACAGCGCCACCACGAGGCAGGTGAAGGGCATGGCGAAGCGGGTGTAGTAGTCCGTTTCCAGGCGGGCCCGCTTCGCCTTGGGGAAATCCGGGTGATTGCCCATGAAGGTGCGCAACTCTCCGGCGGACAGGCCCTGCGAGTCTTGCTGGGCCTCGTATTCGACGGCAAAATCGCGGGGTGACTCGTCCCAGTTCCGCATCTCGATGGCCCGTTTGGGGTAGGATTCGGGACGGCCCAGGCGGGCGCCCTCCGGGTTCTTGTGTTCGATAAGCGGACTGCGCAGCCACCACGTGCCGTCGGCCCAATAGGCGGAGCCGGTCATGTAGGACGTTTCGGAGCCATCCGGGCGCATCTGCGTCACGGTGACCTGGCCGATGGAAAAAGTGTTGCTGGGGATGAATTCGGGGAATTCCCATATCCGGCCGGCGGCGCTGTTGAAGAAAATGAAGTTCTTGATCGCGGGTAGCTCCGATTGGGCTTTGAGAACGGTTTTTTCGAACAGCCGCGTCCACCGCATGGAACGGGGTGCCTGGCTCTCCTGCGCGGCCCACGCCAGCAGGCTGGCCGCGAGCCCGACGGCGGCAAAGGGCGCCAGGATGCGGGTGAAGCTCACGCCGCTCGCCATCATGGCCACGAATTCGTTGTGGCGGACGAGGTTCGAGGCGCAGTAGAGGGCGGCCAGCAGAAGGGAGATGGGCAGAATGGTGACGATCAGCGAGACGTTGCCGTTGAAGGCGAAGAGGTAGTGAAAGTAGTAGGTCGCAATTGAGGACAGCGGCGCATTCACATTCAAAAATCGGCCCAGCCGGCCGAAAAGGTCGAAAATCACGAAAAGCAGGCTGAAGGAGACCAGAAACATCAGCACAGGTCCCACAAATTCTTTCAGGAGATAGCGGTCCAGAATGCGCATGCCGTCCCTTTCGTCTGGCCACCCTAAAACGCCGGTATAGGGAAGTCAAGTCTTGTTCATCACGCCATCCTTGACGGGAGCGGCGGGAAAGGGGAAGATAGCCGCATATGAAGGAGAGACTATGAGCGTACGCACCTTCCGGCTGAACGCCAACTGGCCGGAATTAACCGTGATTTTTGAGGACGCGCACCTGATGGCGGTCGACAAGCCCGCCGGCCTGCTGGTGGCTCCCGACCGTTGGGACAAGACGCGCGACAACCTGATGGACCTGCTCCATGACGGCATCCGCACGGGCAAGGCCTGGGCCCGCGATGCCGGCATCGGCTACCTCGCCAACGCCCATCGCCTGGATGTGGATACGAGCGGCGTCCTGCTGCTGGCGAGAACCCGCGAAGTCCTGATTTCCCTGGTCAACCAGTTCTCCCGCCGGGAAACCCAGAAGATCTATCTCGCTCTCATGGACGGCGGGCCGGAAAAGGACACGGTCGACATCGACCTGCCCATCGGTCCTCATCCCGTGCGCCCCGGCCTCTCGGTCATCGATCGCGCCCATGGCAAGCAGGCCATTTCCAAGGTCCGGGTCATCGAGCGCTTCGGCCGTCACACCCTGGCCGAGGTTGAAATCCTCACCGGCCGCCATCACCAGGTTCGCGTCCACTTGAACGCCATGGGCAGCCCGCTGGTCGGGGACCGCCTCTATGGCGGAAAGCCGCTGCTGCTATCCGAGCTGAAGCCCCGCTACAAAATGAAAGCGGATGGCGAAAAGCCCTTGGTCGGGCGGCCGGCCCTTCATGCCTGGCGCCTGAACCTGAAGCATCCGGTCACGGGTGAAGAGTTGAAACTGGAGGCGCCGTTGCCGAAAGATCTGACCGTGGGATTGAAATACCTGCGGCAATATGGCCGTGGCCGGCCCGCGCCTAAAGAGGCGGCAGATCCTTCATGGCCGTCTGCATAAGCTTCTGAACGGTCAAGCGGCGGCTCTTCTTACAGGTTGCCAGAAGGGCTTTCTGAAGGCGCAGTTCCGCCTGCGAAAGAACGGCGGCCGCGGCTTCATCCGGCAGTGCACAGAATATCTGGCGCCGCAACTGTCCCGATAGTTGCCGCAGAACGGCGGCCAGGTCGGCCGGATGCATTTCGAGGACCCGTTTGGGGATGTGTATCGAACCGTCCGGCAGTTTGCGCAGAATTTGAAGATGACGGAACGTGGCGAAACGTTCGCGCAGCGGCCCTTTCAGGAGCGCCCCCAGCAGGAGGAGGACCAGTTTTTCCAGGCCCAGGGTTCGCAGAATGCCCCGGATGCCAATCTCGGCATGGGCCAGCACCATCTGATTGTCGGAGTAGACGAAATGGATGTCCCAGATCCGGTTGACCATGGTGGCCGAGACTTCCACGGCCAGTTTGCGGAGCAGGTCGCGCCGGACGCTGAAGTCGGCCGAAAAAGGGCCGTCTTCCGCCGGGTCCAGGTGAATCGATTGGGATTGGATGTCCTTCACCGCCGACCAGGGGTAACGCTTCAAGCCCGACGGGGTGCGGATTTCCAGGCCTGAAACGGTGGGATAGGGGAGCGTGGCCAGGGCGCTGATGTCGTGCAAACGCCCCACTTTTTCCCCGCTGATGGCATCCATGATGGGACAGCCGGCCATCCCCGAATAGTAGAGGAATTGAAACGGTATCGGCTTGAGCGATTCGGATGAACGGTCTTCGACGGGCATATCCACCTTTTTTTGACTGTTCTATTCTAGAATATGCTTTTATAAAATCAAGATTAACCCACACCCCCAAATTCCCATGGTTTTCGTCTCAATCCATGGTAGGATACCCGATTATGAAACATGAGCTGCTTGGCACATCCTTTGCCTGCGAATGCGGCCGGACGCATCGGGTTCCCATTTGCGCCATCGAATACCGGGAGGATGCCTGCGCGTGCCTTCCCGACCTGTTCAAGCGCTATGCGCCCGGCTCGCGGTTG